>CAMPIG010000540.1 GCA_946886255.1 uncultured Cellvibrio sp.
GCAGCTTCGCTGTGCAAATTGGCTGTCCTGCCAATTTGTCATGCGTTTTCGAAACATAAGGCCTAATGACAAACGACTTGCGAAGTACAGAGCTCTGAGCCCCGATATGCGTTATCAGATATATTTTTACGAAGATTTTCTTAAAGACTTCTTAGCCCCACAAGAACCCCGCACCACCAACTCCGCCGGCAGCAACAACGACTCAACCGGCTCACCATCCACCAACTTCAGCAGATTTTCTACCAGTAATTCACCAGCCAGGTGTGTATCTTGTTGCACGGTCGTCAATGGTGGATGCGTGTAGGATGCCGTGGGAATATCATCAAAACCCATCACGGCCACATCATCGGGAATAATCAAACCCGCCTCTTCCAATGCCTTGATCGCACCGATGGCAATCAGGTCGCTTGCACCGAACACGGCATCAAATTCAATGCGACGTTGTTGTAATGTCAGTGTGGCTTTATAACCTTCCTCTTCGGAGGTTTCTGCATTAATTTGCAGTTGCCGGTTCACCGGTAAACCCGCGTCTTGCAAAGCTTTGGCGTAACCTTCGTAGCGCGCTTTAAATTCAGGACTGTGCTCCGAAATATCACCGAGAAACGCAATATTTTTATGGCCCAGCTGAATTAAATGCTGGGTCGCTTTGTGAGCACTGTTGAAGTTATCGCAACCGATAGAAAAGCCCGGCTGCCCTTCGAGCACCGGCCCCCAGGTAATAAAATGCGCGCCCACCTGAGTTAAATAAGTGAGCTTTTGCACATAAGTCATATAGTCACCGTAACCCAGAAAGATAATCCCATCCGCACGGTTAGCGTATTCATAGTCCGCGTGCCAGTCTTCGCTGAATTGCTGGAATGAAATCAGCAGATCGTAACCACGATTAGCCGATGCGCGGGTAATACTGCCGAGCATGGAAAGAAAAAAAGGATTGATCAGTGAATTACCGGTGCCGTGATCTTCACACAACAGTAAAGCAATAGTTCGCGTTTGCTGGGAACGCAGGTTGCGAGCATTTTTATCGACCTTGTAATTTAATTCTTTGGCGATTGCCTGCACCTTGAGCCGGGTTTCTTCATTAACCAGAGGGCTGTTGCGCAGGGCGCGCGAGACAGTCGATTGGGACACTCCCGCGAGATAGGCAATATCAAACGAAGTCGGTTTGTCATCTTTCATGGGATTGATATCTCCATCTCACGTCAGCTTATAGCAAAATACTAAACGCAGAGTAGGTTCTTATAGATTACGAACCGGACGATACTACACCAGCCCATCGTGAAAAGACAATGCTGCCTGAAGGCGCCGGATCATTTTAAAATCTGCCAGATATCCCTATACTCCGGCTCGGTAAATTAATGCAATGACGGGTGACTCTTCGCCTGTGTTGTGGTCTGAATGGAGCTTAAATTTCGCATCCTGGAGCTGATTATATGATTAACAACGTGGGTAAACTGCTTGAGCAATTTATGGGCGGCGGCAATACACAAGGACAAGGCGCACCGCAGGCACCTTCTGCTCCTTCGGGCAACCAGGGTTTTGGTATGCCCGGCGGTAATTTTGCCGGCGGCGCTGTGGCCGGGGGCATCCTGGGTTTATTGGTGGGTAATAAAAAAGCGCGCAAGATGGCCGGTGGCCTGATCGGCTACGGCGGTGCAGCAGCGGCCGGCGCCCTGGCTTACAAGGCTTATCAAAATTGGCAACAAGGCAAACAAGTGGCTACTGCCCCGGTTGCGACGCCTGCAGATTTAAATAATGTTGATCCGCGCTTTATCCCCGCGCCGGAGCCTACCGGTACCAATAATTTTGGCCTGACTCTTATCACCGCCATGATTGCCGCCGCCAAGGCTGATGGTCATATTGATACGCGTGAACAGACGGTGATCTTCGAGCATGTGGAAAAGTTATCGCTGGATGCTGAGAGCAAAGGTTTTGTGTTTGATGCTTTGCGGCAACCGGTAGATCTGGCCACTATTGTTGCCAAGGTGCAGGGTGTTGAACAAGCGTCGGAGGTTTATCTCGTGTCGCGCTTGGTAGCGGATGGGGATCATCCGGCAGAGCGTATGTATATGGAGGCTTTGGCGCATCGATTGAATTTGCCGAAAGATCTGGTGGCGCATCTGGATCATCAGGTGACGGGTGAATAGTTAGATTCCACTGTACTTCACAATCCGTTTGTCATTAAGCGCTTAGTTTCGAAAACGCATGACAAATTGGCAGGACAGCCAATTTGCACAGCGAAGCTGCCCGAAGGGTGAGCCACAAGGATGTGGCGAATGAATCTTCCCTGTAGCTCCCTCAAGTCGTCCTTCGGCAACTGCTCCTGCGTTGCTCTACCTCCGGAATGCCGGACCACTGCATCCATGCAGTCGTGACTTGAGGGTTTCGAAACCAAGCGCTTAACGCCACACTCACATCGCGCCGATATCAGCTTAATTTTGTGTAACAGTGAGACTTGAGAAAAAATGCATTCAAATCCCGCTCCAATTTTCATCCATTATCTAAAACAATTAGAAAATATGCTGGTAAAGACCGAAGCTCATTGTTCACATCCAACGAACATGCTGCAAGGCAATTTACAAAAAGACATGTTGCCTTTTATTGCTCAAGTGCGGACAGCCATTAATTTTACCTTGCGCACTTGCTGTCCATTGATTGGTCGGGAGCGCTTTAACGTTGACGGCGAGCCGACCTTTACGGGGTTGCGTGAACAGATTCAGGAAACACTGGAGTATCTGGAGAAGTTGACAGATACCGACTTTGAAAATGCACCACAGAAAATTCAGGACAAGGCTGGTTTTACCGACCTGGACTTGCCATGCGATGAATATATAAATTTTTATGCCTTACCGAATTTTTTCTTTCATATATCCATGGCTTATGCCATCGCCCGTCAAGCAGGTATTCCGTTGAGCAAAGCCGACTTTGACGGTTATCACCAGTACCCTGTTGGTTTTTCGTTTGTGTAGCACAGGGT
>CAMPIG010000541.1 GCA_946886255.1 uncultured Cellvibrio sp.
CATCGCGCTCGACGATGGTGGCAACAGTGACATGAGGGGCCCAATTCATGTGTTTTCGTCCAATATTGATCAGTTTTAACGGCTGCTCATCCTATCAAATCCTATCCTCACATGCCCACTGTGCCTTGGCGGTTTCAAAATCGGATTTTGGATTATGGGCTGTATCTTCTGTATGAAATCGGGTGCGATTTGTATTGGGTTTCTGTTAAACAGGGTGAACCTTGGTGTCGTGATAGCGATAAATATCATGCACCCCTAGCCGCGTACATGATGTGATTATTTATCCTCAGGTGAGCGCTTCGGTTTATGTTTATGGATGATCACAGCTTTGGTCGGGGTTTGGGTTGAGGCTTTGGTTTTATCGGGATTAACGGTTCGTTTTGTTTGTGGCGTTTTTAATGTTCCCGCCGAATTTTCTCGCTTCTTCGCTGGCACTTTGTTGTTTCTATTCCGAGTCGATGAGCGGGTTGACGTTCGTGCCGGTGCCTCGGGAGTATGCACTGTTTCAATGATGTATTTACCCGGTTCAATATTCTCAATACTCCAGTTGCCGATCTTTACCCGCACCAAACGCAAGGTGGGATGGCCTACAGCTGCCGTCATTCGGCGCACCTGGCGATTGCGGCCCTCGCTGATTACGATCTCCATCCACTGGGTCGGAATATTTTTGCGTTCGCGAATCGGTGTCTCACGTGCCCAGAGTTTTGGTGCCGGTATGAGTCTTACCTGCGCCGGCAGGGTGATTACATCATTAAGTGCGACACCCTGACGCAATTGAGTCAACGCGTAACTGGTGGGGGCTCCTTCAACCTGAACCCAATAGGTTTTGGGCAGTTTATGCATCGGGTGCGAAATTTGGTGCTGCAGCTGTCCGTCATCTGTGAGCAGCAACAGACCCTCTGAGTCGTGATCCAACCTGCCGGCCGGATAAACACCGGGAAGCTTGATGTACTGCGCCAAAGTGGGGCGATTTCCCGTGTCGCTAAATTGCGACAACACGCCGAAAGGTTTGTTAAATAAAATCAGTTTTGCCATATAAGAATGCTTATCGAATGGTTAAAAAACAAGCTGCCAAGGTTCGCGAATGCGAAAAGTTTACATCACTGTTATACTGCGCGCGATTTATCGGACCGGCTTCTTTCTGAGCGGTTTTCAGCATAGCCGTTGTCCCACTCGGAGCCCTGGCTCGGAGTTTCCCTCTTCTCTCCCTACGCAAGGGTGCCTGTCGGCGGGTTCGTTGGCGTGGCGCGCTTTATATTTGCTCGACAGCATGACTAACGGAGTTAACGTAAAAAATGACTGATTCAAAGATTATCTATACCGAAACCGATGAAGCCCCAGCCTTAGCGACCTATTCCTTACTCCCGATTGTCAAAGCTTTTACCCAGTCTGCCGGCATCCAGGTTGAAACCCGTGATATTTCTCTCTCCGGTCGCATCATTGCCAGCTTCCCTGAATACCTGACCGAAGCGCAGCGCATCGGAGATCACCTAGCGGAGTTGGGTGAATTGGCTAATAAGCCGGAAGCCAACATCATCAAGCTACCAAACATCAGTGCTTCTATTCCGCAATTGAAAGCGGCCGTTAAAGAGTTGCAAGGCAAAGGGTACAAACTGCCGGATTATCCGGAAGAGCCAAAAAATGATACAGAAAAAGATGTGAAAACGCGTTACGACAAGATCAAGGGTAGTGCGGTAAACCCGGTGTTACGCGAAGGCAATTCTGATCGTCGAGCGCCATTGTCGGTAAAGAATTATGCGCGCAAAAATCCGCATAAAATGGGCGTTTGGGCCGCTGAGTCAAAATCCCACGTTGCCCATATGAGTGGCGGTGATTTCTATGGCAGCGAAAAATCCGCATTAATTGCAGAGTCTGGCAGTGTGCGAATTGAATTACTTGGCGCTGATGGCAGCTCTCAGATCTTGAAAGAAAAGACGGCTGTTATTAAAGGCGAAATTATCGATGCGTCGGTAATGAGCAAGAAAGCGTTGCGGAATTTTATTGCGCAGGAAATTGAAGACGCCAAACAAAAAGGTGTTTTGTTTTCGCTGCACTTGAAAGCCACCATGATGAAGGTGTCAGACCCAATTATCTTCGGTCATGTGGTTTCTGTTTTCTATCAGGATGTCTTGTCCAAGCACGCAGATGCACTGAAGCCACTCGGCATTGACCTTAATAACGGTCTCGGTGACCTCTACGCCAAGATTAAAAATCTGCCAGCCGAAAAGCAGGTAGAAATCGAAGCGGATATCAAAGCCGTTTATGCCCAACGTCCATCATTGGCGATGGTAAATTCTGATAAGGGCATTACCAACCTTCATGTTCCCAGTGACGTAATTGTCGATGCATCCATGCCGGCTATGATTCGTGACTCCGGCAAGATGTGGAATACCGAGGGTAAGCTCCAGGACACCAAAGCCGTTATCCCAGACCGTTGTTATGCTGGTGTATACCAGACGGTTATTGAGGATTGTAAACAACACGGCGCGTTTAATCCGGCCACCATGGGCAGTGTGCCAAACGTAGGCCTGATGGCGCAGAAAGCAGAAGAATACGGCTCGCACGACAAAACCTTTGAAATCCCGACTAACGGTACTGTACGCGTGGTAGATGCAGCGGATCAGGTGTTATTAGAACAAATCGTTGAAGCTGGCGATATCTGGCGTATGTGTCAGGTAAAAGATGCGCCGATTCAGGACTGGGTAAAGTTGGCCGTAAATCGCGCGCGCGCTTCCAATACCCCTGCGGTTTTCTGGCTCGATGCTGCACGGTCTCATGATGCCTTGTTGATTGAAAAAGTGAAAACTTACCTCAAGGATCACGACACCAGTGGTCTGGAGATTCACATCATGTCACCGGTAGAGGCTACCCAATTTTCCCTTGATCGGATTCGCCAGGGTAAAGACACCATTTCCGTGACCGGCAACGTCTTGCGTGACTACTTGACCGACTTGTTCCCTAT
>CAMPIG010000542.1 GCA_946886255.1 uncultured Cellvibrio sp.
GTCAACACACAAGATGTAGCGAGTATTTTTATTCGAATCGTTATGGGAGTCACTATGAAAGCTGTTAATCAATCTATGTCCAACCACCAGGGAATGCGTCGGCAGGCGGGTTTCAGTTTGATCGAGATCATGGTGGTGGTCATCATCATTGGCCTGCTCGCCAGTATTGTGGCGCCGGCGGTGTTGGATCGCGCGGATGAGGCGCGTATCCAGAAAGTCCAGGCGGACTTTAAATCCATCCAAACTGCTCTGAAGCTCTACCGGATCGATAATTTCGTTTATCCCAATACCGAACAAGGCTTAGAGGCGCTGGTAACCAAACCCAGCATTACGCCAATTCCGCGCAACTGGAAAAGCAGCGGTTACATCGAAACCCTGCAGCAGGACCCTTGGGGCCGCCCCTACCTGTACCTCAGCCCTGGCGAAGCGCACGAATATGACATTTATACCCTGGGTGCAGATGGCGTCAGCGGCGGTGAGGGCCCCAATGCTGATATCAGCATCTGGGATCAACCGGCCCAGTCGGAATAATCGGGTAGCGGAGTGTATATCGGGCTTGTCAGGATCTTTGTGGATAACCATGGGGATAACAGTGTGGGCAAGCCTGTGATTAATATTGTGGATAACAAATTGGTAAGGCGCCGGCAAGACGGATTTACGCTGCTGGAGATCATGGTGGTGATCCTGATCCTCGGTTTCGCATTGGGGGTGGTATCACTCTCGGTTGGCGGTGATGACGGCGCTTCAGCGGCCCACAAAGAAGCCGAAGATTTTATGCTCACCGCCAACTTTGTCGCCGAACAGACGGTGCTGAACAGCCAGATCATCGGCCTGTTTTTTGAGCCGCGTAATGCAGCCGATTCTATCGACGTACAATGGTGTTATCGCTGGCAGCAGCGGCGCGACAATACCTGGCAGGAAATATCGTCCCTGCCGGAACACTGCCTGCCGACGATATTGCAGGTGGAAATGATCGTGGAGGATGAACCCTACGAGCATGACCCGGATCTGACACCCACTCCGCCGGTGTTGGTGTTTTATCCCAGCGGTGAATCAACCCCTTTTGAACTGGCGATCTTTGAGTCGCAAGGGGGTTTTACCGAAGAGGAAACGATTCAGCGAATCGAGGTGGATATGATGAGTGATGTTCGCTGGCGCAATCGCGATGAGGCTGACGCAGCTGCCGAGGCAGCGGGATACAGATAATGACAAGACATCATCGGGCAAGACATTCCGGGCGGGGTTTCACCCTGATCGAAGTCATGGTTGCCCTGGCAGTGGTTGCTATGGCTTTGCCAGCCATGTTGACCCTGGTGATGAGTCAATTGGATGGCACAGTCGCCATCCGCGAAAAGACCCTGGCATTCTGGGTGGCGGAAAACGAACTGACCCGCATTCGCATGCAACAGCGCTATTTTACGGATATGAAGCTGCCGGACACCGATAAAGGCACAGTAAACATGGGCAGCATGCAGTGGTACTGGGAGATGACCCGGGAAGAGACCACGATGGAAGACTTCTATCGGGTCGAGGTCCTGGTATATGCCGGTGGACCGGAAAACCCCAACAGCTCGGGTAGCTCACCTTCCAGTACGGCGCGGCGCAATCTGGCAAATAAAGAACCCATGGCACGCCTGTCAGGATTTTTAAGTGATTAAGCGGCAGCGAGCAGCAGGTTTTACCCTGCTTGAAGTATTGATCGCGCTGTCCATCGCGGCGGTGATTGCTGCCATGTCTTACCAGGCCATCGAAGGCGCTACTGGCGGGGCTGAGCGAACTCGCGAGGTAATGGGCGAGATCAATCAGCTGGATCGCACCTGGCAGATTATTGCCTCGGACATGCGCCAGGTGCTTAAGCCGGAGATCGGACAGCGTGGTCCACGCTTTGAATTCAAAGCCGAGAGCCTTGAGCGGGCTGGCGACGATGTTGAGCAAGTATTGATGAGCTTCACCCGCCGCGGCTGGATTAATCCGATGGAACGCTTGCGCAGTGATCTGCAGCAAGTCAGTTACCGCATCGCTGAGGGTAAACTCTGGCGCGATTATTTGCCGGAGCGCAATGTACCGATTGATGAGCTGGATTTTGAGGAGACGGCACTCAATCAGATGCTGTTGGAAGGGGTTAAGGACGTGCAGTTTCGCTTCCTTCCAACAGAACTGGTGCAACAGCGCGGCCCAATCATTCTGGGTGGTCAGGATTACACCCGCGATTGGGAACCGGTGTGGCCGAGGCCGGAACAGACTGGCCAGGCCAGTATGCCCATAGCGGTAGAGATCACGATTGATGTCGAGGGGATGGGTGTCAGTGCGCGCCTTTTTGAACTTACACAGTAAAAGGCAGGCGGGTGCCGTTCTGGTCATGGCTTTGCTGATTGTGGCTGTGGTGGCGGGATTGAGTATCAAGTTTGCCGGGGACTATCAATTGGGGCTGACGCGGGCTGAAAGTCGTTGGCATGGTGCTCAGGCCAGAGCCTATATGCTAGGGATGGAAGACGCGGCTCTGGAGCTGCTGAAGGAGGCTGACCAGGATCCTGAAGTGGATTATCTGGGCGAGGGCTGGGACACCGAAGTACCGTTTGAGATTGACGGAGGTTGGTTGCTAGCGCGGGCGGTGGACGCCAGCAGTTTGATTGATTTGAACTCGCTGACTGGCAACAACTTTGGGCAGCGTCCGTTAACTGATCCGGAACGTTACACTGAACCCCAGCGACGCTTTATCCGGTTGTTGCAGACCTTCCCGGATTTGCCGATCCAGTTGGAAGAAGCTTGTCAGATTGTCGAAGCTATCGTGGACTGGACTGATCCAGACGATGACGAGTCAGGATTTGGCGGTGCCGAGTCCTATTATTACCAGGGGCTGGAGATGCCGTACAACGCGGCTAACGGTTCCTTCAGAAGTG
>CAMPIG010000543.1 GCA_946886255.1 uncultured Cellvibrio sp.
GTATTAAATATCATATATTAGAATATTTTTGGCACGCAGCAATAACTAAAAAACAAATTCACTGCACTTTTAAAAAGACAAAACCGAAAAACAGAATAAATAAAAATATTTATCACAAAATTTTGTGAACAAGTTCCGCATTTAGCTCAACACAGATCATATAAGTTCTACAATCCTGCATTATGAACAGCAATACAGTTCGTGCGCTCATCAATATGCTACTGAGGCAGCCTCCAGTTTTAAACGCTTGCTTTTAGCCATACGAATTAATACATACATCGCCGTAAATGCTGTTATCCAGATCATTATCCAAACACTGAAAACGAAGGTCAGCGATTCGGAAAAATTCCAATGGCGAGCAACCCCCAGAAAAGCAGCATAGAACCAAATACTGTTAGAGATAGATGCGGGCAATACGGTCTTGGCAAATTCGGCGTGTTGATCGAAGTTAAAAATTCGCGGCAGAGAGACCAGATGAAGCGCAAATGCATTGATGGTGAGAACAATCACTAAAATAATCTTCGCTTGCAGTTTTTGGTTATGCAAATATTCAGGATTAACTGCAATACCCTGCAACACTAACAACAAACCGGTAGCCCATAACACAGCCAACGAAGCAATGATGATTTTTATCTCAAGATGAATATCGGGGCGCTTGTTTTCTGAATCCGAATTGAAAAAATAAGCTGATAATTTCAAGTCCGAAATCAGAATGACGCCAATCGCCGAACACGCAGCGATCAGATGAAGATAGACTGTCAGTATATGCACCATTGCCTTAAACACCCCAATGCCAACCGAAGAGTGAGTTATTTTTACCTGGCTAGCTGCCGGTAAATTTTAATTTTTACGTTGCCAAGCAAGAACACATGAATGCTGGGGTATTGACCGAATATATTTTGTACCCTGGCATCAAAAAAAGTTAACAGGTGATGAAAGCCGTTTGAAAAAACCGATCAGGTCGCGCATAACCTGAGACTGCTTTTCAACAACCTGTTAACAACAATGGCGACATAAATCGCCAGACTAATGGCCACAAAAAAACATATGTCATGACGACAGAGTCATCACCAACACTTGGGATACAGCATGAACGGGAAGGATATGCGCAAACCTGGTTTGGCTAATCATTCCACTACAGAAAATGTGCATGAAAAATACCAAGGCCGACGGCGGAATGACCCATTCCAGCACCTGCTATTTCCCCTTCTACAAACGGGGTTACACAACACATCACAACGGGCAATTAATGACGACAACCTTTATTGTTATTAGTACTGCTTACTGCTCAGATGGATCAATGATACTTAATACCAATAAAAACGCAATATTTTTGTTACTTAATACCATACAAAATCCCTTTTATTGCAACACAATTCGCAAATTGAGAGGGGTTTTAGGGAGAAAGTACTATAGAAACAAACAGTTAATAACTTGATGTGAAGAAAATCCCATTACGATGAGGGGTCATAAAAGATGTGGTTTTCGGGTAAAAAACTCTACAACAGAAGGTCAATCAAAGACGGATTAGCTCTCCAGAACCTCAATTGCTTTTCTTGAGTACCGCAACGAACATCGTATCCGCGTTCCACACCGGGGCTCCCACCAGTGTTCGGGATTGTAATGAAAATGAGGGATGGCCCTCTAAAAAGTCTGCCACCTGGTTTTCATTCTCGCTAACCTGCCAGCTACAGGTTGCATAAACCAGATAACCTCCGGGGCGAACCGCTTTACTGGCAGAGATCAGGATAGTTTTTTGCAGATCCAGCAGTTCGTTGGTATCCATCACATTAAAACGCCAGCGCGCATCAGGATTGCGTCGCCATGTGCCAGCCGAGGTACAGGGTGCATCCACCAGTACCCAATCAAAGCCTTGCTGACGCGCCGCCTCAACAGGTAAACGCAATGCCTCCCTGCCCTGCCATTCAAAGGTACGGATGTTATACAAACCTGCGCGCTTCGCCCGGCGTTTGAGTTCGTCCAACTTATAACTCTGTAAATCCGTCGCCAGGATCATGCCTCTATTGTTCATGCGGGCAGCAATCGCCAAAGACTTCCCCCCCGCACCCGCACAGGCATCCCAGACTTTATCACCCGGTCGTGCAGCAACGCTGGCCGCAATATGTTGGCTCGCCCGGTCCTGAATTTCGACCCATCCGTTTTTGTAAGGCGTAGTTTGGGTAATACCCGTACCGCCAAATGCGTAAAGACCGTCGCTATCAAGGATTACTTCAACACCTTCCCGGCTTAATAACGGCAGCAACTCCGCTGCCTCCATCTCACCTTGTGGCCGAAGCCAGAGCGGCGGAGATTGGTTTTGCATGACAACGAAACGCTTCAGATCTTGTGCCGACCATCCACTGACCTCCGCACGCGCTTGTAATAATCCTGACCATTGCGGACGCAAGCCATGCCACAACAACGCCGAAGCGTCTTGCGGACTTTGCCCGAGCACCCTGTCAGGCACCGCCAGAGTTTGCTGTGCCTTCAAAAACCAATCCTTGCGCGATGCTGCATCCCGCAATGCTTCAGGAGCAGAAGCATCGGGGTTATGACGTAAAGCAACCCAATACCAAACAGCAGCCGGGGGAATTTTATGGACATCTGCCGGCAACCAATGACTATCCCACACCGACCAATCAATCGACAGGGTTTGCGCGCAGTAGCTGTATTCCAGTGCAGCTGCAAGTTGTAAGAAACGCATCGCAGAAAACATGGCTGCGGATATCGACAATTGCGTAGGGAGATCCAATACCGGCGGCGGTACTTTCTTGCGCTGCGATGCTTTGACTGCACCACGATTTTTCAGAAGCGGTAACTGTCGCTTCAACCAGCGATCCAGCAATGGCCATTGCCCGATTAATTGCACATCTTCTGCTAACCATTGGCGCC
>CAMPIG010000544.1 GCA_946886255.1 uncultured Cellvibrio sp.
CCAATTTTTATGTGTACGGAAGCCTTTGATGTTGTCATTGTTGCGTAAATTTCTGCTACTTAACCCATCCGATCTCTCATCCCCACATCCTTATAACTGGCAACTTAGTGCGCTGCGAATAATTGTGTTTTCAGGAATATGCCTGGTATTTGTGATTGCGGTTCACAGCTCATGGCAGGCGTATCAATTGGGGTTCTATTACATTATTGCGCTGACCAGCGGGTTCTATTTTTCGTTGTTGCTGGTCTTGTATATTTCGCGCAGAAAATTGATTGCCAGTGCTATCGGGCTGATTTTGATTGTGCTGATGGCTGCACTGTGTATTTTGCTCTTTATCGATAACATTGATCTTGCACAGTACGGTGCACTTTTTCTCTACAGCCTGCCACTGGTGGCATTGTTATTCTTTGGCCCCAAAGCAGCCTACATAGCCATTGCCTTCAACCTGGTGCCGTTTCTGCTGTTGGTCAATAAACAATTACCGGTGGGTTATTTTGACTTTTCAATTACCTTACCGGATGCGCATGTTTATATTCACGGCTTGATGTTCCTGTTTTTTAATTTCTGTATTCCACTGGCTACCATACGTATCCTGCAAACCCTGAGAATCAATTCCCGGCGTTTAAAAAGTCTCAATAACGAACTGGAT
The DNA here is from genome assembly GCA_946886255.1 of uncultured Cellvibrio sp. The sequence goes on from CAMPIG010000544.1 coordinate 650, forward strand.
TACAGCCATCAACTGTATGAAGAAATGTTCGACCACATCGCATTCCCTACGCTACTGTGTGATCGTCAGGGAAAAATTTTAAAAGCGAATGTGCTGGCGCACTCGCTCTTGAACGTGCCTGATGCAGAATTATTAAATACACGTCTGGATGAATGGCTGATTCGCCTTCCAGCGGCTGATGCATCCCTTGACGCTATTCCACCGATGGGTATCGAATATCAACTGAAACGTAATCCACAATGTACCATTCTGGTGAAGGAACAGGAGTTGACTCGCCATCAAAATGGTGTGATTCATTTGGAAGATATCAGTGATGTCAAACGCCTCGCTTCGCAGCTGAGTGAAGCTCGGCAGGAACAATTGTTCACAAATTATGACTACTTGACACAGTTGCCCAGCAGCATCCTGTTTATGGATATGGTGACTGATCAAATCAAAGCGTTTAATAAAAATAATTTCATGTTGTTGGCCATCGTGAAGGTTTGTCAATTAAAGATGATCAATCACGAATACGGCTATGAGTTTGGCAACCGCCTGTTGAAAGCCTTTACCAAAAGTGTCAAACAACAGTTGCCGCGCAATGCTCTGTTCTGTCGCTTGCGCGGTGTAAAATTTGCCATTGCTATTCCCGGGGATTTGAATACTGCAGACCCTCAGCGCTTATCGCAATCATTGCGGCAGCTGTTGCCCGATACCTGTAATGTGGATGATGAAACGGTGGTGATGGACTACCGTATCGGTATAAATTTTAGTTTAACGCCAAAAAATAATATCGAAACCGGCATTGAAGAGTGTGAAATTGCACTGGACCAATGTACTGCGCAAGAAGCCTGTGTGCTGTTCGATAAGGCTCAGGCGTCCCAGATGAACAACGATTATCATATGGCGCAATCCTTGCGAGAGTCCATCCAACATCGACATTTTGAATTGTGGCTGCAACCCAAAGTGAACCATCTTGGTGACATCAGCGGTTTTGAAGCGCTAATTCGATGGCCGCAGTTGGATGAAATCATTATGCCGGATTCGTTTATTCCGCTGGCAGAACGTTTAGGTCTGATTCCGGCAATTTCACGTCAGGTACTGGAGCGCGCTGTGGAATTACTCAAGGATTGGCGGCGTGTCAATGCAGAATATTCACTCGCAATAAATCTGGCCGGTGCAGAACTGCAAGACGAAGAATTTTTTCATGAGTTGGTCATGCTGAGCGAAGAAAGCCCCTGGCTGGTGGAAAAGCTGGAGCTGGAAATTACTGAAACCCATTTGACCATGCTGAATCCTTACGTGAATAAACGCTTGCATGAATTGAAGCAACTTGGCTATCGGCTCGCCATTGATGACTTTGGTACCGGTCATGCGTCCCTCGCTCAACTTATTGATATTCCCGCCGATGCGATAAAGCTCGATAAACGCTTTATCGATAAACTGACCTCAGACGCGCAACATATCAAGATTGTTTACACCACGCTCAGTCTGGCGAAATCATTGAATGTTGAGCTGGTGGCTGAGGGGGTCGAAAATGAACTGCAGTATCAATACCTGGTGGATATGGGTTGCCAGATGATGCAGGGTTATTACTTCTCCCGGCCGCGGCCCGCGGGCGAATGGCTTGACCGTATTACTGCCGCCGAAGGTCAGGTACTCAATGTGATGCGTGAAACTGAATCTGCGCTATTGGTGGATTAAAGCACGCAGAATTTTTTTGTCACGCACCCTCGACCGCAATCGCAACTGATTTGAAAGCGGGTGTTTTGCTGCGCGGATCTCGCGCTGTACCAATCAATATATTCGCTTCCGGATAATACGCCAGCAGGTTTTTGCGCGGCACATCAAACACAAATACCTTTACCGCCTGCATTTCACCAAAGGGCGAACGCAGGTTGACATACTCACCGGCGGCAATACCCAGCTCTGCAATATCGTCTGCATTCATAAGCACCGACCAGCGGGTATCGGTACCGCGATAACTGTCGTTCTCTTCGTAAATAATCGAGTTAAATTGTCCTTCACTGCGAATACTCGCAAGCGTAAAAGGAAAATCGGGATTGGCTTCAGGCGCTGTAAGTGGATTAATTTTAAATTCCGCCTTGCCCGATGTGGTCGGGAACGTCGGGGTATGTAGCACGCGTTTATCGATAGTAAATTCCTGCCGGTTAGTGCCGATGTCGGCAAGGGCTTCCATGCCGGGTACGGTGGCAGCAATGGCGGCGCGAATTTTTTGATGCTGTTGGAA
>CAMPIG010000545.1 GCA_946886255.1 uncultured Cellvibrio sp.
GAATAAACGTCGTCCCAGATTGACTTTTTTTTGCAACATGGGCTGTCTCACTTTTAGACCAAAAAAGGCGGGAAAGCCCCTCCAGCGCAAGCACGGTACGGGTTTGCGCAGAAAGTAGGACTTTCCTCCTGCGCTTCGGTACCTCGCTGCAAATTCATAGAGTCCACTTTACCCAGAGAGTCTAGTGGGACGACGGCGCATTTTTTGGCCGTTAGGCTGGTTGCAGGAGTGGAGTTAACTCCCATCGGTCTATCCCCGCCCAGGATGTATCTGGATGTATCGGCGGGGCCCAGAGTTAAGCGACGGGCACAGCAATGAAGCTGACGATAAGAGGTATATGACGCCTGGACGCGATCTACGTGCGCACCCCGACAAGCTTTCGGTCGTCGGGTATTAACTCGAAATAATAATGTCTAACAACGAGGAACATCAGATGTGTCTAAAGAGACTAGGCAGCCGTGCCTTCTACTTGCTCATCCTGTTTGCCTGCGCCAGTGTTAACGCTCAGACAAATCTTGCACTCAACGCCCCTGCCTCCGGCAGTACCAATATCCAACCAGGCAACCTTGCCACTGACGGTAATGCCAGCACCCGCTGGGAATCCGCTCATGGTGTCGATCCTTCCTGGCTCACGGTAGATTTGGGATCACAAAAAAGTCTGGCTTCAGCCCAAATTGTCTGGGAAGCAGCCAACGCCGAGAACTACCTGATTCAGGGCTCCAACAACAACGCGGATTGGACAACCTTGAGCATCTTCACGGGTGGTGCCTTCGGTAACCGGACTGATAATCACACCATCAGCGGCAGCTACCGCTGGGTGCGCATGCACGGCACCCACCGCAGTGTCGGCAATAACTGGGGTTATTCGATCTTTGAATTCCGGGTGTTTGGTGCAGCGTCTTCCAGCTCGTCCTCCAGCACCTCTGGTAACTGCAACCTGGGCTGCGTGAACACGCTCAATGGCAACACCATGCGTGCCACCGTCAGCGCCGGCAACATCGTGGATATCCACTTCCGTGTAAATGGCGGATCGCAGCAGAATTTCGGTATGACACTAAATAATGGTGTGTGGACTTACGACATCGGCAACCTGCCAGCAGGTGCGACCGTGAGTGTGAGCTTCACCATTATTACCAACGGCGTGGGCAATACCACCGCATGGACGGATTACACCTTGGGCGGCACCCCCCCATCGTCAAGCAGCTCCAGCTCCTCGTCCAGCAGTTCATCCAGCTCGACCAGTACACCGAGCGGCACCAACATCACCGGTTTGGGTGGCGCCATTACCGCGCAGTACAACAACTCGCCGGCGGGCGAAGGTGTTGCCAACCTGATCGATAACAATGTGAATTCCAAATTCCTGACCGTGGCCAGCTCTTCCTGGGTTCGCTACCAGGCCCCGGCTTCGTACATTGTTACCGGCTACACGCTCACCTCGGCTAACGATGCCCCTGAGCGTGACCCGCTGAGCTGGAGCCTGCAAGGTTCTACCAACGGCAGCACCTGGACCACCATCGACAGCCGTTCTGCGCAGGACTTCCCTAACCGCTTCCAGACTCGCGCATTTACCTTTAACAACAACACCGGTTATACCTATTACCGGTTCAACTTCAGCAACAACAGCGGCACCATGACGCAGCTGGCTGAGATGAAGTTGTATGGCACCCTCGGGGGCGGCGGCACCTCGTCATCCAGCTCTTCCAGCAGTGTGCCGCTGGGTAACATCGTGCCCTTGTACAACTCGTCTACCCAGTTGGAGCCGGCGATTAAAGTGCAGCAGGGCAATCAGTTGATTACCCGCATCGCTGACCGTGGTCGCGATCGCCATGCGAAAGAAAGTCAGTTCCAGGCCTACGATCACTTCCTCAGCTTCTATTGGGAGCATCGGACTGCGGCAATTGAAATCATCGAAACCCAATTCCCTGATGAGACCGCCAGCATTCGCATGAATGTGGTCACGCAATGGCGCTTGAGCGATACCGAAGCAGAAAACCGCTGGTTCTATCGTGGCATCGGCACCGTCGCGGAATTCTGCGATAACGGCACCATGGAAGTGGTTGATGATTTCCATTATTACAAAGAGAGATCGACCAACTGTCGCACCGGCCAACCCATCAGAAAAGGCGACAGATTAGAGTTCGAATTAAGCCAATTCCTCGCTCACGATGTACCACACGGTCGTTCTGCGTATTACGGCACCACCTACCTCTATATCGTTGGCGAAGGCCTTGTGCCCTGGGACATTCTGCCCGGTACCTTTAATACCCCGATGTTTGGCGGCGGTACCAAGGATTCAGTGAAGATCCCGGAAAAAGCCTGGCTGGGCGGCGCGACCACCTTGCCGTATAACCACTCCAACGAGCCGGATAACCACTTTATCCAGATGGCAACCAACCTCGGATACGGCAATGGTCAACCTTTTGTCTTGGGTCGTCGGTTACACCATGCTTCCTATGTAGATGGTTCTCACGATGAGCACGTCATCGACAATGGCACCTTCCCCGATACCGTCGGCAAAGCCGGCCCTCATTACGTGAATGACCGCTGTACCGGCTGTCACCAACGCAACGGCCGTGCTGCACCTCGTCCGGTGGGCGAAGCTCTCGATCAGTGGGTATTCAAGGTAGCTGACACCAATAGCAATCCGCACCCACAATTGGGTAAGACCCTGCAATCCCGAGTATCTGGCAGCGCAGCTACAGAAGGCACCGTGGCTATCCAAAGCTGGACCGAATCAGGCGGTTTGCGCAAACCGAACTACCAGTTCAGCAGTGTTGTACCGCCACGTTTCTCGGCGCGGATAGCTCCGCAACTGGTTGGTGTTGGTCTGCTTGAGGCGATTCCTGAATCAACGATTCTGGCTT
>CAMPIG010000546.1 GCA_946886255.1 uncultured Cellvibrio sp.
CGTCCATACTCAAGCCGCGATCCAGCCGCGCAATCAACACACTAGCCTGCTCGTGAATCTGCTCTTTGTTGGGAAACTCCACCACCTTACTCATGACCAACACCTGCTTTTGCCATGGGCGCTTCTTCGTGTGAAGGCTCATCGGCCATTTGACTGTTACTGACACTTTGCCTGCTGACATCATGCAGGTCACCCGCTTTAAGCGCCATCATATAGCCGGTACAGCGTTTGATACCGGTAGCAATATGTTTCTCCACCGTGTTCTCGCTGATCCCGAGACTGTCGGCAATCTCCTTTTGGGAGTAGCCATACACTTTGCGCAGCACAAAGGCTTTGCGACATTGCTGCGGCAGCTGGCGAACCGCCTCGCAGAAGTAGCCAAATTCCTGGTTGGCCGCCACCCGGTCGTAGGTGTCATCGACGCCGGTGGACAATTCCTGCAAATCCTCCTGCAAGTCTTCCATGCTATCGGCCAGCCGACTTTCGGAACGCTTGCGATGATCCAGCGCCAGATTGCGCGCCGTGCGCAACATAAATGAGCGCGGATGGTGAATATCATCCCGTTCACCCACCTGGCACACCCGCACATAGGTTTCCTGCACGATATCTTCAACCTCGCGCGGCGGCACAATATGCGAGACCGCCCGCGCCAGGGTCGTTCTCAAGGCGATAAACAAGCTGTTGACGTTTTCGTTATTAGACATAGTTTCAGCCAGACCGGTAAAAGCATTTCCATCTACAACGACAGACGATTAAGTGGGCATTTTCCGCCATAGAGATCAATAAATAATTCTCAGGAGGGTGAAGCAATGGCCTCACGACGTTGGGCAGCGCGCGCGCGCATGGCCTCGGCTTGTTTCGGATCCCCCAGCGCTTCGTAGATCTTTACCCCCAGATCATAGAAACGTACTTCATGCTTTTCTTTACTGATAGCTTTTTTCAACAGATCGCGCGCGTGCTCGGCGTCACCGGCCTCCAGAGATTTATTAGCTTCGTAATAAAGAAAGTAGGGGTTACCGTTACGATGACGCTCCGCCAGGCGAAAAAAAGCTTCAGCTTTTTCCGGTTCATTCAGCTGTCGATACAAACCACTGAGATTACTGATGATAGTCAGATCCCTGTCGTCGACCTGCAAGCCCTGGAGGTACAGCGCTTCGGCTTCCCTTAAATAACCGTTACGCCGGTAAACCGTGGCCATGTTATTCCAGATATAACTTTGCTGGTCATCCAACAACAAGGCTTTGCGCAGATGCAGGAACGCATCCTTGAACTCACCTTCTGCGGACAATTCCATCCCACGATTGTTATAAAACTGGGCGGCGACGAGTTTTTCCGGGATCACTCGCTGGTCGTAGGTGCTGTTGTAGCGATCCATCTCCAGATCAATGACGACTTCGTCGCGGCGTAATTTCACCTTGGAGTTGACGTGCCGCAAAAATAAAAACGCATCCTGATTGCGCAAGTCCCAGGTGGGCGGCAGATCCACTTCGTTGACATAAGCATCCAGTCCGACATGCCGCGCCATGGTGACATAAAGCAACGTGAAACTCAGGCAATTGGCTTGCCGTTGTTCAAACGCATCTGCACCAGTCAGGGTGTAAAACGCGGTGTAGGTAATGCCATAACCACCCGCCGCGCTCGGTGTCAGAAGAGCATGATGCAAGGCTCTGGCGCGCGCAAAGCCACCTTTAACGCCGGCAGTGTGTCGTTCAGCAAAGGCTTTCATCGCTGGCGTGAGCTCAAATAACTGCCGGTCCGGCAGGCTTACATCCGTATAGGGCTGCCCCAGTAACGGCTCGCCACTCAAGGCCAGTTTGAGTAATTGCGCATCCGGTTGCTCGCCATTGCCCGGCAAAACAGTGGCGCAACCTGCCAGCAGAACGCTCAACCACAGCGCCACAGCGATAACCCACTGATTCAACAATTCTTTTCGCATACTGTGTCACTCGCAAAGATTCTTATTCGTTATGTAAATTGCCAGCACAACCTGATAACCCAACCGGATTTATCGAATTGATCTTTCCCTTTTGTTTTGGATTCAACCCGTCGACATTAAATCCCGCGCTGTTACCAACTGTTCCAAAAAAGTGCGGAAGCAGGCGGAACTGCTTTTACATAGCGCACATTTACCTCTTACATCATAGCTCCAAAATAGCCCATTGCAGGTCAACGCGATCCATATAAGTGCAAAAAATTGCAAACCATCTTTTTCGGGCAAGTAAAGCCTGCATTTTTTAATGTGCATCGTGATTGGCACAGAGTTTGAATAATCACCCCGGTAATCCTGTGCGCGCAGCATGAATAACAATGCCAGATGTTCAGTCAGCCTAATAAGATCGTTCGAAAAATTTTTCATAAGGTTTTCGAGTTTCTATTTTTTTGCACATTAGATTGGAGCGCTTTTATGTTTAGCACACCCGGATATAAGGTTTCGCATGAAACTTCAAAAAACGCCTCATTTTTTTTCAAGGTGTTGCGTCATTGCGCCTTTGCAATAACCTGCAGTATTGCCTTGGCAGCAACCCATGTACAAGCCAAACTCGGCCCCACAGAAAAAGAAGATTTGAAATTCGGTTTTATTAAATTAACCGATATGGTTCCGCTCGCTGTTGCTTATGAACTTGGTTATTTTGATGACGAAGGTTTAAGCGTTCAATTAGAGGCGCAAGCTAACTGGAAGGTCTTGCTGGATCGCGTGATTACCGGCGAACTCGACGGTGCACATATGCTTGCGGGACAACCTTTGGGAGCCACAATCGGTTTCGGTACAGAAGCGCATGTTGTTACCGCATTCGCCATGGACTTACACGGCAACGCCTGTACTGTGTCGAACGATGTATGGAAAGCCATGAAAAAAA
>CAMPIG010000547.1 GCA_946886255.1 uncultured Cellvibrio sp.
GCAAAAACTTTACGCTGAGCAGTCTGCTCAAGGTCAAGGTGGTGCAGGTGCTGCTGGTGGAGCAGACAGCGGAAAGAAAGCCGATGATGACGGCGTAGTAGAAGCCGAATTCGAAGAAGTGAAGGATGATAAAAAATAATTATTATCCGAACGTGTAAGTGAGCGACGACAAATGCGGGCAAGTCCCGCATTTGTCACGTTAAGGCGAATCGTATTTTTATAACGAAAATTCCACCTCAACGATTTTTTTTGAATTGATTTATTTGGAAAGCTGCAAGCATGGCAAAACGCGATTACTACGAAGTGCTGGGCGTCTCTCGCGACGTGTCTGCCGCGGATTTAAAAAAGGCCTATCGCCGCGAGGCGATGAAGCATCATCCGGATCGCAACCCGGATGACAAATCCGCTGAAGAAAAATTCAAAGAGGCCAACGAAGCCTACGAAGTACTCTCTGATGCACAGAAGCGTGCGGCCTATGACCAATACGGTCACGCCGGGGTAGACCCGCAATCCGGCATGGGTGGCGCCGGTGCCGGCTTCAGTAATTTCAGTGATATTTTTGGCGATGTCTTTGGCGATATCTTCGGTGCAGCGGCGGGTGGTCGTGGTGGACGTGGCGGTGCGAGTCGCGGTTCAGACCTGCGTTATACCCTTGAGCTGAGCCTGGAAGAAGCAGTTAAAGGTACGACGGTTCAAATTAAAGTTCCCACCCTGGTGTCCTGTAAAACCTGCGACGGCAGTGGAGCGAAATCCGGCAGTAAGCCGGTGGCTTGTACCACCTGCGGTGGGCGTGGCCAAGTGCGCATGCAGCAAGGCTTTTTCTCTGTGCAGCAGACTTGCCCAAGCTGTCATGGTCGCGGCACAGTAATCGCTGATCCTTGTAAGTCATGTCACGGTCAAGGTCGTGTGGAAGAAACCAAAACACTCTCGGTTAAAGTACCTCCCGGTGTTGACACGGGGGATCGCATTCGGTTGTCCGGTGAAGGTGAGGCTGGTTTTGGCGGCGGCCCCAGCGGCGATCTGTATGTGCAGGTCAGTGTGCGCCATCACGATATTTTTGAGCGGGAAGGCAATGATTTATATTGCGAAGTGCCGATTGACTTTGTTGATGCGGTGCTGGGTGGTGAGCTGGAAGTGCCGACGCTGGACGGCCGCGTAAAATTGAAAGTGCCCGCTGAAACCCAAACCGGCAAGATGTTTAAATTGCGCGGCAAGGGAGTAACGCCGGTACGCGGTGGTCAAGCCGGCGATCTTCTGTGCCGCGTAGTGGTGGAAACGCCGGTAGACCTCACCGCCAAGCAAAAAGATTTATTGCGTGAATTTCAGGCCACCATGCACGGCGGAAAAAATTCACCGCGACAACGCAGTTGGTTTGACGGCATGAAAAATTTTTTCGGTGATATGAAAATCTAATCATGACCCATCATTTAGTCTTTTAAGCAAACGGGTTGGTCCCACAAGGGCCAACCCGTTTTTTTAATCCCGTAGGTCGGATTAGCGCTAGCGTAATCCGACAAAAGCCTCAAATAACCGAAGCGTTAATAAATATAAAGTTGCTGGCTGTACCACGAAATAGAGCCTAGCCTGAACGTGATCCAGTGTCGGATTACGCTGATGCTAATCCGACCTACGCGATGATTCTGCGTGAGTAACAATAACGAGGGGAAACCATGAAATTTACATTCTTGAAAGCCTTTTTATTATTGGGCGTAGCCGCAACCGTACCATCCGGGTTTGCGGCGGAGAAAAAACCGTTTACCTGGCCTAATGGTGCCAGGGCTGCGGTCAATCTTGCCTATGATGATGCACTGAATTCACAACTGGATAATGCCATCCCTGCGTTGGATAAATATAAATTAAAAGGCAGTTTTTATTTAACGCTGGCAAGCGACACCATTGATAAACGATTGGAAGATTGGCGCGCGGCGGCGGCTAATGGCCATGAATTGGCGAACCATACCATCTTCCATCAGTGCTCCGGCGCGATTCCCGGACGTGAAAGCTGGGTGGTTCCTCATCGCGATCTGGACAAGATCAGCGTGGATGCATTGGCTGATCAAATTCGCTTTGCCAACACGGTCTTATTCTCTATTGATGGTAAACGCGAACGCACCTACACCACACCTTGTGGCGATTTAAAAGCTGGCGGTGAAGCGTATTTACCTGCTGTCAAATCAGAATTCGTTGCAATCAAATCGGCTTTCGGCGGCGTTATCCCGGATATGACCACCCTTGATCCTTATGCTGTGACAGTCGCAGTTCCCGAAAACGTTACGGGCAAGCACTTAATTGCGGTCGTAAAAGAAGCCGCTGAAAAAGGCACTATGGCCAACTTCACGTTTCACGGTATCGGCGGTGACCATTTATCAGTATCGAAAGAAGCTCACGAAGAGCTACTGAAGTACCTGGCTGACAATAAAGATATCTACTGGACAGATACCTTTTTGAATATCATGAAGCACGTTAAAGCCGAGCAAGCGCGCCTTTAAGGTAAATCACAAACCGGAACTGGATGTAGGTCGGATTAGCGCAGCGTAATTCGACGTGCTTTCCTAAGCCTTGGTACTGTAACTCTGAAATGCGCAAAGATTTCGTTGCGCCACGCTCGGGCCGCATTTCCTGCACTGAACCCCAGCGTTCACAAAACCTTACTCGCCTTGTGGTTTTTTACCAGTAAAATACCTTCCCTGAAGGCTCCGCACAGAAACACCAAATTCATGCAACAACTGCGCATCCTGTTGCATAACGAAATGAAAATTATGCGCCGTTTGGACACGAAAAAATCACCGCTGTCCGAGTAGCGTTAAGTTGTGTAAATTACTGTTTGATCTGTCGCACCGCTATACGACATGGA
>CAMPIG010000548.1 GCA_946886255.1 uncultured Cellvibrio sp.
GCCTGCCAGGAAGTGGATCAACTGGAAACCGCGAGTTGGGATGTACCACTCCACGGCATCGCCACAGATCGTGAGCTGATCCTCTGCGGCAATGCGTGAGTAACAAGAAGGCTACCGGCTTTATCGGTTGGCTTTGCTGGGGATGTGTTGAACTGGCTATTCTTCGAGTTGCGCCGTAATCGCGGCGGGCGCATCAGAATCCTTAAACAGATCGGACGATGCCAAGGCACTCGCAAATACACCTACACAAAAGATAAGAACCACACCACTAACAATATCGATTTTCATAGTTTGAGTTATCAATAAAAAAGTTTTCTTTTCACTGCAAGACTTATACCCGACCGTCAATCGGCAAATCCCGCGAGACAGGTTTTACAGCGGACTTAGATCAGCTCCATGCTGTGTATCCATACTCACGCAAAAAAATGGCTTTTTTGTTGCGTCCTCGTACCAAGCTCCTCGTCTTATAGCGTGTGTCCTTATCGCTCGCATCGTCACAATCAATAATAATTGTGCGTGGATATGAAGCATAGACACAGGGTTAGCTTAACAACAGTTTTTAGTCAAAAAAATTCCAACTATTTTTTAATTTGTGCAGCATTCCACAGATGAAAACCCTCAGAAAACAAAAAAGCCAGACATTTCTGTCTGGCTTTCGCAAAATTGATATCTAATGGTTATTAAAGCCCGGTACTGCGACTGACCATTTCACCACTGCGCGAGCGGAGTAATACCATGTCCGCCGTTGTCTCGACCGGTTTTTCATAAGCCTTCCAACTTTCACCGGCATCGAGACTGTATTCAATCGTCAGGCCGGGGTATGCGGTATTTGCCCGCAGCGTACCGTTTTGCACAATCGCACCCGGTGGCGGTAAATGCAATTGCACCCCGGCCGCGATCATCTTGGGCAGTTCTTTTATTGCCAGGGTCTGGGCAAATTTGGCCCATTCCTGTTGGCGTTGCACCAAATCCGGCTTATCACTTTCCCATGCCGCCTTGTGCCAGGCGCGTTCAGCCAGTGCGATCAGGCGCGGATAGATCATGGTTTCCACCTGCTCGGCAGTCCGGATAGTTTCGGTCCAGACCTGCCCCTGAATGCCGAGGATATTCTCCGGTTTTTTCAGACCCGGCAGTTCACGGCCCACCACGGCTTCCAGATTGTCGATATCTGCCCCGGCGCGCGTCTTGTCAGCATTCGCATAGAGGTTGTCCGGCATATAGCCGAAGACCTTGGCGGTATCGGTGTAACGCGCTGCCCAGTAGTAACCGCGCTCTTCCGGGTGAGCCTCGTAAGGATGATCAAAGTACAAATGTGTGGCGTGGGAGAGAATCACTTCGTAACCGGCATTCGCCAGACGGTAGGCGCGGTCCGCTACGCCCCACTCCCAAATGTTATCCCAGGCATTAGCCATTACCCGCTTGTTATCGAACTGCGCACGGTTGAAGGTGTTGTTGGGGTCATACATCAAACCGTCTTCCCAACCCGCCAGGGCCAGACCGCGCTGACTGCTCAAAGCCGCGACCCGACTCACAAAATATGGTTTCAGATCTGCCACCCCGGCCACGCCCATTTCGCTGGCAAACAGGGCTTCGCAAGCCGGTGAGGCAGTCCAGGAACCTGCACCTACTTCGTCGCCACCCATGTGGAAAGTCTCCAGTTTTAAACCGGCTTTGCGATACATCTGCTGCAGCTCGTACATCACCTTATCCACAAAAGCATAAGCCGAGGGCAGACAAACGTTGATGGAGTTGTCGGTATAGTTTTGCACGGTGATGTATTTGGATTTGTCTTTTGGATCAGACAACAGGTATTGCTCGGCTTGCGCTTTTTTGCCGGCAGCGAGTAGCTTTTTGTAGCGCGCATCCATCGCCTTCACCGCTGCACGGGCGTGACCGGGCATATCAATTTCGGGGATCACTTCAATATGTCGCGCGGCGGCATATTTCAGGATCTCAATAAAATCTTCAGTGCTGTAGTAGCCATTACCGGAACCGGTTTTGGATGGCCCGGTACCCAGCTGGGTCAACAAGCACGTCTGTTCGCTCAAATCAAAACAGCGGAAGGCGCCGATATCGGTCAACTCCGGCAAACCCGGAATCTCGATCCGCCAACCTTCATCTTCGGTCAGATGCAGGTGCAATTTATTCAGCTTGTAACGCGCCATCTGCTCAATCAGCCGCAGCGTCACCGCTTTGCCGTGGAAGTTACGGCCCATGTCGTAGTGCATACCGCGCCAATGGGCGCGCGGACTGTCGCTGACGCTCATCAACGGCAGTGAATAGCTTTTGGCGGATTCAGCGGGCAGCAGGCTCAATAAACTTTGTACGCCATAGAAGACACCCGCATTGTCGCTGCCGTTGATGATGATCTTGTCGGCGGTGATGTTGAGACTGTAGCTTTCAGCTTTTTGCGGAACACCGTTTTTGTTCGCATCGCCAGCATTCACCTGCAACTCAATAACCTTGCCGGACGCTGCCACATGGTCCGCTTTGGTATCCAGCTCCACGCCCAGCGTCTCTTTTAAACGCGCCTGAAGATATTTAGCTTCGCCCATCAGGCGGCCAGCGTGGCGAATCTGCCAGGTGGCATTCAGATTTGCGTTGCCGCGCTGCACTTTCATTTCCTGTGGTTTTGGAATGATGCGTAATGCAGCTTCGTTACTGTTCAATGAAATCTCATTGACCGCCTGATTCGCCTCATAGCGGGAAGGTGCGGTGGCAATTGGGAATAAATCCGGTTCGTTGTGCCGCAGCAACTGCTCCGGGCGCTCAAAGGCGTCAACAAATTGCTTCGTATCTTCAGTGTCGGTATTGGCAAAGATTTCAGCCTGCAA
>CAMPIG010000549.1 GCA_946886255.1 uncultured Cellvibrio sp.
TTTTCATCAGGAATCTCTCAACGTTGTTATGCGTTATTGGAAATGACTTCTTGATTTTTGCGTTGATTATTGTGACGCTTTGGGCTATATCATGGGTGTTGTCTCCTGGGTTGGTGGTAGACGTGTGTTGATGGTTTTTTTGGCAAATAGATACCTGTGCCGCACGTTTTTGCAGCATGATTATTCAATTAATTTCAAACGCTGATTTTTATATTGGCGTCGGGTTTTTCTCCGGATGTGGGCAGCTATAGCGAAGAGGTATGCGAGACACGCCGTGAATACATCCCTGTAGGCTCGGCACCGGCATCCATACCGGTGACGGTCTCGCATACCTCTTCGCTATACCTGCTGTGCCATATTTGTGAATGTAATTTCTTACCAAATATTTTTGGCGGAAAATGCTTCAAGCATCGCGAATTCGACACATGTATTCTCGTCGTTTAGCACATTGTGAGTTCGCTGTGAGGCTGGGTATTTCGAAACCCTCACGTCATGGATGACGTGAGGGAGCTACATGGATGTATTCACCGCGTTTTCGAAATACCCAGCCTCACAGCGAACGTATTCAACGCGCCTATCCAAGCCTCAATCAGCCAACGGATTGACTACAAAGAATTCAAAATCCCCATAACGCTCTGGATCACTACTCACATCACTGGAACTGAACAACCCGATCTTCCCACCAACCCAACGCCCACGATCCGCGCGAAACAAGCCACTCACAGTCCGGTAATGCTTCCCATCCAAACTGAATGAAAACTCCGCCTTTCCCTCTTCCCGCATCTCCACACGTAAATACACCGAATCGGTAGTCACATCCTCACGAAAGCGAATGCGTTCAGCGCGATCACTCATTGCGTCGTAACAGTTCGCATACACCAATTGTGTTTTGTCGCCTTCTTTACGCAAGCCGATCCAACCGTAGTGATACCCGTAAACCAATAACCCCGCGCGATCGCCAGTGGTTGAGCCGTTCAGAATCAGCCGGGTGGTGACAGAAAATTCCGGTGCAGGAATTTTCTGCAATAGCAGTGATGCGGTAGGCCACAAACTTTTTTTCTCAGCGGAGACTTCATCAAACTGGCTGTACAAGCGTAAGTGGCCGGGATTGGCTGATAAGGAATACCAGTCTGCTTTCCAGTTCGCGTTCCACTGCCATTGCAAGCCTAACTTTGGGTTGTCAAAACTATCGCTTGTGGCGGGCACCTTGATAGGAAAGCCTTGCACGGGTTTGCGGTGGCGTGCGACGGGTTCGCCGACGCCTTGGGAATTAATATTTTGACCGATGAGTGGCCAGTCGTTTTCCCAGCGCATGGGTTGCAGATGCACGATGCGGCCGTATACGCCTTTGTCCTGAAAATGAAAGAACCAGTCATCGCCGTGTGGTGTTTTTACCCAGGCGCCCTGGTGCGGACCGTTCACCGGCGTGTTGCCTTGTTCAAGCACAATACGATCTTCATAAGGCCCGTAAATATTTTTTGCACGAAAGACACTTTGCCAACCCGGCGCGACGCCACCGGCCGGGGCGAAGATGTAGTAATAGCCATTGCGTTTATAGAATTTCGGGCCTTCCATCGCGCGGTACTCGGGCAAGAGATCACCGTTCACAACGACGGGTGCTTCCTCATCCAGAATACGACGCGCGTCGGGTGACATACGACGCAGGGTTAATTTATTACTGATACCAGCACGACTGGCAGCCCAGGCGTGTAATAGATAGGCCTTGCCGTCGTCGTCCCACAAGGGCGTAGGATCAATCAGCCCTTTGCCAGCGAGCAATAGGTGCGGTTCACTCCAGGGGCCGGAAAAATTTTCTGCTTGGTACATATATATTCCGACGTCCGGATCGCCATAGAAAATCCAGAATTTGTTGTCGTGATAACGCAGCGTGGGCGCCCAGACTCCACCGCCGTGTTGCGGGCGCGCATGCACCTCCAGCGGCGTTTGTTGCTGAAAGGCATGGCCAACCAATTCCCAATTGATCATGTCTTTTGACGTTAACAAGGGTAAACCCGGCGCACTGTTAAAACTGGACGCGGTCATGTAATAGGTATCGCCAACGCGAATCACGTCCGGGTCAGAGTAATCAGCATGCAAGATGGGATTTTGGTATTCGCCATTACCCAAATCGGCTGCCCAGGCGTGTTGGTGATTTAGCGATTGGTGCGCGCAACCGGCGAGTCCCATCGCTAATCCCGCACACAGTGTGGCAATAGAAAAGAATTTTTTGCGACTTACAACGTTAAACATAAATTATCCTACTTATCCGTTATGGATAGATATTCCACCGGCTGGAATCCAGTTGATTATTAGCTTGCGTGATCTCCGCTGCGCCATTTGCCAGCGCTACTCTCACGCGCGCCGTTTTTGTATTAAATCCACGCGGCAGTTTCACTTGCAGCTGTGCCGTTTTGGGCAACAAATCTGTTGGCGCCGCAAGCGGTGGAATAGTGGCTCGTTGAATTTCGTTTCCTTCGCGGTCTTCCACTACTAATACACCTGCTGATGTGTCGTCATGACCCAAACTGTGAACGGTAACGACGAGTTGGTTGCCTTTGAGCGTGACATCACCGCGACCGATGCAGAGGTCCGGGCGTTGCTCTACCGGCGCGGTTGCTTTGTGCAATTGCATGTCGATAATCAGCGTTGCCTTGGGTGGAAACGTGAAGTCCAGTGTTTTGGTTTTTTCAAAATGCACACGGCGTTGCTCGTGTTGTTTATTCGCTTTATCGTCACCGGTGGTGTCGATGCCGGTCTTCACTTGCCATTCACCGGCAGCAATATTCCAGCCGGTCATCTTCGCACTCTGAGGTTTGTCACTGGTGTTGTAGGC
>CAMPIG010000550.1 GCA_946886255.1 uncultured Cellvibrio sp.
CCAACATTTCGCGGTTATAGGTCACTATGTCGCAATCATGCAGTGCAACGGACATACCGCGCCCGGATGCCAACACATAGCCGAAGCAATACCACACATTGCGGCCCTTGCCCATTTGATTCGGTGAGAGCCCCAGAGATTGTAATTGCGCATCAATGGCCATTAACCGCGGGCCGTCATTCCATAATACCCGATGGTACTGCGGCAATTTGCTGAAATATTTCAGAGCGTGTTGGTACTCTTCACGGTTTGCACGATCCAGGCCAATAACGATTTCATTCAGATAAGGCACCCTGGTTAATTCGTTGATGATATTGCCCAGCGCATCACCGGATAATTCCGAATAGAGTGACGGTAAAACCAGGGACATGGGGCGCGCGGTTTTGAATTGATTTAATTCAGCTTCCATCGCCTCCACCGGTCTTTTGGCGATGTTGTGGAGTGTGGTGATCATACCGGTTTGATGAAAATCGCCCATGATGCGCCTCGTTGGTTATGAATTGTTATTGGAATAAAGTGCGTGTAAATCGGTTTTCAATATACGTTCCATCGCATCCTGCCAGCCAGCAGGACCGGGTTGTGTGGTGCGAATAACCCACTTGGGTTGATTGACCTCAAGCTGTGCTGATCGATCCGATTGAATCACGACGGCGATATCCGCAGTTTGCAACATGGCTTCGTCATTAGGGCTATCGCCGAGGGCGACGGTCAGTGTCGGGGCATGGGATTGATAGTGTTGCATCAGCCATTTCATTGCACTGGCTTTGCTGAACTCTCCCATGATGCTGAGAAAGCGGCCACCCTGAATACCTTGCAAGCCGCGCTCACGCAATTGCTGGAGAAACCGATGTAGTTTTTCAGGAGAGTCCTGCCATAACAAAGGCTCGGTGTACTCGCGTGCGCTTGCGAGGCGGGCCTTTTCAAGGGGCAAATCGGTTAAATCGGCAATTTGTTCAGAGGTGCAATCCATAAAAGCGGTAAAGCAATAGTCACAGGTTCGTCGCAATTCTTGCAACACCACATCGATAGTTTCACGCGGTGGAGAGAATGCCTGACACTGCCAACGGTTATTTTCTTGCCAATGTACAGCGGCCCCGTTCTCGCAGATGAACGGAAATTCCAGTTGCAGTTCTTCGCGCAATTTGAGCAGTTCAGTGCGGGTTTTACTAGAGACGAGAATCAGGGGGTAACCGCGTCGGCGGATTTCGGTGAGAGAGGGCAGGGCCGGCGCAAAACTGTAACTGTAATGATCCAGTAATGTGCCATCCAGATCGGTAAAAATCAGTAGTCTCATAGGCGCATTCCGGCCGTCAAGTTTCCTGTGGCTTTCTCAATGTGATGATTATCATTGAGATGAAATACCAGATCAGCGCGATCAGGCATCTCCTCCAGAATATAGCGGGTTAATCTTTCATAATGTTGAATAAACCGTTTGACCTGCGTTTGTGTCATAAGTCCCTGACCTGTGCCATGGGATTTTGCGATCAGTTTTTGTTCCTGTAACCAGCGCCATGCTTCAACCGCTTCCATGGAGGGGGCCTTGAGCATAATTAAAAAATCAAACCGATCAAATAAAGGTCGGTAATGTTCGGCCAATTGTTGATTCACGTAATGGCGCCATTGGCCTTCGCCATCTTCTGCTGCTTCCAGATCGTTAATTGGTGTTGCAAGTTGGTTCACAGGCTGCGCAATAGCGCCCACACACCAACCCTCAAGGATAATAATATCCACCGGCACAGCTTGATGTGACCATTCGTTCACCGGTTTGCGATCATCCAGAGCTTTATCAAAACGCGGCAGCGCAACAGCACGCGATGTTGGGGCGAGTAAGTCGGTGATGAGCGATACACCGAGTTGAACGTCGTGGGTGCCAGGAACACCGCGGGTTTTTAATAGGGGATGAACAGATAGGCCGAGTTGGTTGCGTTGCGCGCGCGTGAGATAGAGGTCGTCGATGGACAGGTTGGCGCAGCGCCAGCGCGCGCCGCTTTCCAGCATGCACTGCAAAAGTGCGGCAAGTGTGGATTTGCCCGTGCCTTGTGCACCATTGATGCCTATGATCAGTGGTGTCGCGCTCGCTCGCTTTTTTGTTAATAGATAACAAGCCAGCGGAAAATAAAACGTCTTACACACATTCAAAAAATCTGCCGGCAATTGTTGCTCTACCATCAACTGCTGAACCGCCGGCACGACATCATCCCATTGCATAATCTGCCCTCATAATGAAATGGGTATAAGCAATATGGAGACCAGAAAACGGATCGCTTATTAAAATTGGAAGGTGACGCCGCCGCGAAACGATTTGGTCCGCCCGAAGATAAAATTGGATTGAGTATAGCTGGTATGAACCACCACCAGATCGGTGACAGGGAATTCCAGCATTAACTCGACGAACGAATCACTGCCGGTAAATTCATCTTTGGCTTCGGGGCCGGGATTCAGGAAACGACCCTCTTTGGTATCCAGTTCCCAGCGGCTGATACCGACAACGGGAGTGATACGAAGATGATCATGCAGTGGGATCACATAACCGATAAAAGCGCGGCCTTCGTACAAACGATAATCATCGGTTGCACTGAATAAATTATCGCCATAGGTAAACGACAAATTGCCGCCTATAAGAATATTGGAAGTAAACTGGTAACCGACGGATACACCGGTAATGGTGCCGTCAACACGCGTGCCTTCGCCATCTATGGCATAGGCAGGTTTTAAATCGATCTTGCTGCGCCCCAGCGTTGGTGTAATCACCACATCAGCACAAGTGCTGGTGGCAGCCAGGGTTAAGAGCAAGGTTGGGAGGATAGTAGCGGGCTTGGGTACAGG
>CAMPIG010000551.1 GCA_946886255.1 uncultured Cellvibrio sp.
GGGGGGTAGATTTGTCACGCGCCTGGTTTTGCAATTCCTGAGCGCTACGGAAGAAATAACTGCGATGATACAGACCTGTCAAGGGATCGCGATCAGCGTGATAATCCAGCAACTCAACCTGCTCCAGAAATTCCAGGTTGTGGATCACGCGGCAGTAAAATTCTTCCGGATGAAAAGGTTTGCGCAGAAAATCATTGGCGCCATGTTTGATAAATTTTGCTGACAGTGCTTCAGTGCTTTCGCCGGAAACACCGATCATAATCAAATCCGTTTTATCGTATTTGTAACGCAGGTTTTTGACCAACTCGAAACCGTCCATGCGCGGCATGTTGTAGTCAGTGATCAGTAATTTAATATCCGGGTGCTCAAGCAGCACTTTGATCGCATCCATTCCATCAGCAGCCTCCAGCACCTGAAACAAATGGCGCTTGAACAGGTTGGCCACATACTTACGTGGCATGTCGGAGTCATCCACAACCAGCACTTTAATCTGCTCATTTTTCTCAAGCCGCTGAAACAGTTCAATGGCTTTGCTGTAAGCGTAGCGCCCTTCTTTGGTAACGTAATCGACAATACCTTTGCTGAACAATTGCTCACGGCGTTGCTCGTCGTAACTGCCGGTCAACACAATGGTGGGAATTTTTTTACCCAGCATAAAATCCACCACCTCGCCATTCGGTGCATCGGGTAAATTCAGATCGACCAGCGCCGCAAAAAAACTATCCCCCTGCGCTTCGCACAACGTTTTGGCTTGGGCCAGACTGGTTGCGTAAAACGCCTCGTAGGGTAAGGTGCTTTGTATCAGATGACGCAATACGCGCATCACCATTTCGCTGTCTTCGATTATTAGAATTCGTTTCATCGCATCTACTCACTCACTCTTTCTGTTGAGTGTAGACGAGCTTTGGTGAATGCTCGAATTATGCCGCCGCCGTCGCCTTGTGGTGTTCGCGCACAGACTCATAAATGGCTGCCGCCACGATGATGGCGCCACCAAACAACGTCGTCAGGTCGGGGTAGGATTGAAGGACCAGGATTTCATAAATCACAGCATAAACAGGCTGCAAGCAAGCAACCAGCCCCACAGTCTTGGCTTTGAGATAGCGCAAGGCTGACCCCAGTAAAGTGTGTGTGTAGGCGGTAAATACAATGCCCAGACCGATTAACAGCCACCAGTCGTGCGGTGTCGGTTCATGGTGAGAAAACACCATCACCGGTGTCATCAGCAACGCAACAATCAACACCTGATAACTCATGGAGCGCGTTGCAGACTGGCCGCGAAACCAGTGGCCAAGTAACAAATTACGCAGTGCAAAGACCAGAGCGGAGAGCACGCCCCACAGCACACCCTGGGTGGTGGTATTGGTCAGGTCAAATTCCGGCACCAGCAGATAAATCCCCACCAGTACCAGCACGCCGCTGATGACATCGCGCCAGTCGAGGCGTATGCGTTTGATCCAGGGTTCGAGAAATACCGTCATCACAGGATAGGCGTAGAGCGAAATCATGCCCACCGCGACAGAAGAAACCTGCATGGAATGAAAAAAAGTAATCCAATGAACACAAAGCAATATGCCGAGGACAAACATGCGCAGGTAGTCGCTCGCCGAACCCAGTCCGATACTGCGCTCACGCCAGATGAGCCAGGCAAACAACACCACTGAAGCAATCGCTGTGCGATAGCCGGTGATATCCCAGGCGGGTAACTTGATCAACTGCGAGAATAAACCCGTGGCTCCCATCAATAACACCGAAAAATGCAGCGTCATCATGGCGGATTTGGTTTGTGACATCGAGCAGGCCTTGAATTAAGCGTTGGAGATGTGTACTAGAAGACAACCAGTCAGGTGTACTCCGCAACTATAGCCTTTTGTCCGACAAATTGGCAAAGATAGATTTGCAGCTGACCGGGCAGCCAGCTGCATTGATAGAGCGTCAGGCGCGGGGCGAACGACTGCGGTTACCAGAACTGCGCGAGCGGGAGCGTTGACCTTCGGGTCTTGGGCGGCGCGGTGCCGGCGGTAACTCCGGGGTCGGCAACAATAACTGCGCCGGTGGTTGTTCATATTTGATTTCCTTGCCCAGCAATGCCTGCAATGGCTCAAGACGGAAGGCATCGTCTTCACAGGCAAAGCTGATTGACGTACCGGTCTTGCCTGCACGGCCAGTACGACCGATGCGATGAACGTAATCTTCCGGTTCTTCCGGCAGAGTGAAATTCACCACGTGGCTGATACCGCTGATGTGGATACCCCGACCGGCCACATCGGTAGCGACCAATACCTTAATAGTGCCTTTTTTGAAGGCATCCAGGGTTGATACCCGCTTGTTCTGGGCAATCTCGCCCGACAGCAAACCGGCTTTGATACCGTGGCGCTGGAGCTTGTCCTGCAGGTCGCGACACTCATCGCGGCGGTTGGCAAATACGATCATGCTCTCCACGTCATCTTGCTGAATCAGGTTATAGAGCAAAGTGTATTTTTCTTCTGTTGAAGAGAGATAAACATGCTGGGTGACCGAGTCCGTCGCCACGCTTTCCGGTTGAATCTCAACCGTGACCGGCTTAAAGGTCCACTGCTCAACCAGATGGCGCACTTCATCGGTAAAGGTTGCCGAGAAAAACAGCGTCTGGCGATCTTCCCGACGCGGTGCCTGGCGCACGATCTGCCGCACTTGCGGTATAAAACCCATATCCAACATGCGATCCGCCTCGTCGATCACCAGCACTTCCAGCTGATCGAGATAGACGTCTTTATTGCCGCAGAAATCCAGCAAACGCCCCGGCGTTGCCACCAGGATATCCACCAGTTCATTGTGCA
>CAMPIG010000552.1 GCA_946886255.1 uncultured Cellvibrio sp.
TTGCATCGCCTGTTCAAAAAGTACCAGATGCCGGTTACCGTGTACGGTGTAGCCATGGCCCTTGAACGCAACCCCGATGCCGTGGCCGCCATGCTCGACGCAGATTGGGAAATCGCCAGTCATGCCTGGCGCTGGATCGACCATCAATTTATGCCGATTGATGTTGAACGCGAACAGATTCAGAAAGCGATAGACATTCACACCCGCGTGACCGGCTTGCGCCCCCTGGGTTGGTACACCGGTCGCGATAGCCCCAACACCCGCGCATTGATTATTGAACAGGGTGGCTTTTTATATGATTCAGATTCTTATGCCGATGATTTGCCCTATTGGAACCACGACTATGACAAGCCACATTTAATTATTCCTTACACGCTCGATGCCAACGATATGCGCTTTGCTTCGCCCCAGGGATTTAATTGCGGTGATCAGTTTTACACCTATTTAAAAGACAGTTTCGATGCGCTCTATGCCGAAGGCCACAGCGCACCCAAGATGATGAGCGTGGGTCTGCATTGTCGCATCATCGGTCGACCGGGACGCATCCAGGCATTAGAACGATTCCTGCAATATATTTTGAAATTTCAGGATATCTGGGTCTGCCGACGCATTGATATTGCGCGGCATTGGCATGAACATCACCAACCGACTTAACTAGCTATAACCTAACTACTTATAACTTAACTACCTATAACTTAACTGCCAATAACGACAACAGCCCGGTGCCAACCGGGCTGTAAATTTTTGCTAACAGATCAAGCAACTTGCCGTGCGTGTTTCCCTTCCGCCAGTTCTTCCAGAACTTTTTTATTAAACGCCTCAAGATCTTTCGGTGTACGACTGGTGACCAATCCTTTATCCACCACAACCTCTTTATCCACCCATTTTGCTCCGGCATTACTCAGATCATCTTTTACAGACGGGTAAGATGTCATCGTGCGACCATCGACAACACCGGCACTGATCAACACCCAGGGTGCATGACAAATTGCAGCAACCGGCTTGTGTTGTTCAAAAAAGTTGCGCGTAAAGCGTAACGCATCCTGATTAGTACGCAGACTGTCCGGGTTGTACATGCCGCCGGGGATAACAAGCATGTCGTAATCGTCAGCCTTCACTTCCGTAACCAGTTTGTCCACCGGGCACGTACCACTCCAGTCTTTATTAGACCATCCGCGAATTTCACCTTTTTCCAGTGAAACCACATCTACCTTCACCCCCGCTTCGATCAATGCCGCTTTAGGTGATTTTAATTCAGATTCCTCAAAACCATTGGTGGCCAAAATAGCCACACGCTTGCCTTCAACATGCCTTTTCATAAAAACCTCCTATGAAAATTAAGTGTAGTGTGCAAAGCGTGGGACAGAAGGCAAGGCTCATCGTTCACTGAAATACGTGGTATGAGATGTCACAGTGTCTTAGCGAACCAATCCGTCGTTGACTGCAACACGGTCTCGGGAATGGTCTGGTCTTCAGCCAAGGCATTATCCTCGCTGTGTGCCAAAACGTTAAACATATGATCCGCATCCTTAACCAACATTAACGATGCCCTGGCCGGTCCGATTGAATTAACGAGGCGCGTCGATGACACCGCCGGCACCAGCGTATCTGCTGTACCGGCTACTGCTAACAGTTTCCCTTGATAATTTTTCATATCGGTAAAACTGGTATTATTTTTGATTTCATTAAACCACTGCAAACCAAAATTTAACGGCTCTTCACGCCAGGGGAATTCCACCACTGCAAAACCATTGTCTTTGGCTTCTGCATAATATTTATCAAAAAAAGATTCGAATACCGTAACCCCGTCGCCCACCACGCTGGACCAGGTCACCATTGCTTTGATTCGCTCATCCTCCGCGGCAACCAGTTGCGCGACCAAGCCACCCTGGCTGAAACCTATTAACCCCATACGGTCTGTATCAAATACTTCCTGGCGCACCAGATAGTTTATCGCTGTCTTGGTGTCGTGTTTTGCGGTGGTCAAGTTGTAGAGTTTGTAATCTGCCAAACTGTCGCCAGTGCCGGCAAAGTCAATGCGCAGAGAACCGTAACCACGTTTGGCCAAAGAAACGGCGAGGCGTTGGTATAAATTTCCTACTTCATTTTTTTGCGAAGCCGTACCGTGCAGCATCACAACAACCGGGATTTTTGTTCCGGCCGGAAGTTTTGGCTTTACTAAAATACCGGGCACATAATACATACCCGCGTTAAGTTGAACCTCTTGTTCGGTATAAGCATAACTGGGTGTTTTTTCGACGGATGCACAGCTGACCAATGCCAGCACTACAAAACCCATTAACAGAGCAACTGCTTTTCTGATTTTCTTCATGGTTTGACTACTCGTAGCTGGATTGTTGATAGTGAAGATACCCGGGTGCCGATTCCTGATATGAGGTTTTTTTTCCATTACGTTCTTTGGGTGAACTGTTCGGGGTGGGGGTAAATCAGAGAGTTGACTGCAAAAAGTATTCCTGAAGGCTTCTTTCTTCAAGAATATATAAACATCAGAAAACTACATACAACTGCGGATGCTTGCTAGCAGAATGAGCTTTTTCAAATATTTCTTTAGATGAAGTTAAAAAAATTAGCACGGAGAGGTATGCCGAAGAGGTGTACGGGACCATCAGCGGCATGGATGCCGCTGCTGAGCCTACAGGGATGTATTCACGGCGTGTCCCGTATGCCTCTTCGGCAGACCTCGCCCCACATTGCCTAGCCCAAAAAATCTACACTGCCCTCAACGATAATCATATTAGCTGTAGCATATTGATTTCGTAAGGCATGAATCGGTGCATA
>CAMPIG010000553.1 GCA_946886255.1 uncultured Cellvibrio sp.
CTGACGCGCGCATCCGGCGGCAGGGCGATACGCTCGCGATAATAGATATCGCCGGTGATGGTATTGGTACAGCCCGCAAGCGCGGCGGTGATCAGCAGAAAAGTGGCGAGCAGCTGCCCCTTGATCCTTGAATTATTCATGAGGTTACCTTTTTGAAACGCCTTGTTTGAAACGCCTTGAAACGAGTCACAGGTCCGGGTTTGGTTTTTGGACTGGGCGTACTTTACTTCGTTTCACTCAAATAGGGGATAGGGATAGCAAATTCGTATGTAAAAGGAATTCTCCATTGAATGGTTACACTTGAATATTAGGCATGTAGATCTTGGCTCTTCTAGCTATTACATAGTATCGGTTCTAAATTTAACTCAATTATTGAATTTCTTGATCTGATACTCTTTGCCAAACCGAATAGTAACCAACAGCCTTCATGTAGGCAGAAATTTCGTAACTCAGGTCGGGAAGCATTTCTGTGTTATCAATACTGCCTAAGACCTCAGTAGCATTTTCCTCGTCATTATTAATAAGCTCTGCAGCCCGCCATACAAATCGACTGAGAACCTCGGCATCATCCTCGCCTTTTACACCATTCTTTAACAGGCTTTTAATATCATCCCTTTTTTCTTGCTCTGCATAGTGCATTAAAAGTTCATTGATATGAGGATATCGAGAGAATTTAATCATATGCACTTCCCCCCATTTCTTATGACAGTCATACGGTAAGAAACCATCTCCAATTTACGAGTTAGCTCTTCAATACTCATGCCCTCAGTTTTTGTTACTGCCAAAAAATAATGGCCGCTATTCTTTTTATCCTCTATAAATTCAAGGCCGCTTGGTATATCTGCTTCGGAAAGAATCCAAAATACGTCGATGGGCTTTTTCTTTGCTCTTTTTGCCTGCATGCCAAGTACAAATTTTAGATTCTCCCACGAGGAAGAAAATGACAATCCCATTTGGGAGTCTGGCAAAATCCAGGTTTCATCAGTATTAAACTTGTAATCACATATGCGGATACCCATTACTGTGCGGTATTTCCCGTCAGCTCTATCTTCATATAATGTTGGGTGCTTTCCTCTGATTGCTGGTCTGGCTCGTAGTTTTTTTATTTCAGATATGATCTTTTCCAAATCAGTCAGGCATTTATATTGCTTTAACTCAGTCACTGTTTTTATCTCCTTGTAGCGTTGCCTAAACTCTGACCAGATAAATTATCAATACCAGAACGACCAATACAGTCGGATGACATCTGCATCGAAGTTGTACAGCGGTTCCTGGCCGAATAATACGCCTTCTTCGCGCGGCACGACTCGACGGAAATCTTCGTAATCGAACTGGATACGATCCCAGTACAAGTTCACGGTGCTTTTATCAAACCAGGGGATAAATCCCGCTGGTAATTGGTAGGTAACGCCGAGCCCGAAGGTGGTGGTGGTGAGAGGGCTGAGTTCTTTGTCGCGGCCCATAAAATTCTGGTAATTGGTGTAAGGGAATAAATCACTGTAGAAGTCGGCGGCGGTTTGTTCATACGCGCGGTATTTAAATTCGAATAGCCATTCTTTGTAAGGGTGGGTATAGCGCAGCTCATAGTTGCTCGCTTCAATACCCCAGCTATCGGCGAATTCGCGGTAGTCAGCGCGGATTGCAGCGCGGTAGGGCAGATAATAAATGGCACGCACGCCGACGGCATCGCTATTGTGAGTGTTAGGATATTTCTCTTCTGCTTCACCGCGCGAACTACATACGGAATTTACTCCATCCCCGTCGTTGCAAAAGCGCATAACGCGATAGGGGTTTTGCAGATAGCCTTCATCAACGGCGCTTTCCACACTCAAGGCGGCAATCAAATTCTTCGTCAGGATTTGTGAAATATTAATGCTGTAACGACGCCGCTCTGCCTCACGCTCACCGAACTCTCCAGTGTGGTCATCATTACGGCTGATAATGTCATCCCCAAAACTGGTGTTGAGACTGACGGTTGTCAGGTCGCCAAAGAATGTCTGGCTGACGCTGAAGCTGTAGGTGGTTGAGTCGAAATCATTTTCTTTACTGGTGGAGTAACCCAGGTTAAACGTGGTCCGGTCGTGCAGATAAACCAGGCCTACATCTTTTTGTTTGCGCTCTTCGGCATAGGGACTTGCGCCGGATTCCACGTCCGCGCCGCGCGCGGCGACCACATCAATAGACGCTCCGCTAATGCTGTCAACGTAATACTGACCGGAGATGGAGACCGAGTTGCCCAGATTTTTACGTACCAGAATCGCCGGACCATCAATTTGCGTGCCGCCGCCTTCGTAACTGTGGTACATGATATCGATGCGTTCATCGGGCAAGACATCGGCACGCGCACTGCTGAAACATAAAAGCAGTACGAGGCTTAACAAGACATTGTAAATACGCATGCTGTTAGTTACAGCCACAGCCGCCTCCTGCACCGCCATCGCCACCTCGTGCAGCTTCGCGCGCATCGTACACGTGATGCAAATAGCCGCTGGAAACCGGATCGCGATCAAAACTCATCAGTGGGTCAGCAATATTTTGCCGCTCATAAGGTTTGACCCAGGGCTCAATGCGCCCGCAGGCGCACAGGCTGAACACGCCGATCAACAGAAGCACACGAAGGGCTTTAGGCGCTAAGGGAATCATTCGCGGATCAGCTCCCGAATCTGGTCGCGGTATTTATTTTCGTCACCGGCTTTGTAACCGCGATTCACGAAACGCACTTCGCCTTTTTTATCGATCACCACGGTGGTGGGCATAGCGTTCACTTTGTAGAGCTTGCTCACTTTACTGTCGGGGTC
>CAMPIG010000554.1 GCA_946886255.1 uncultured Cellvibrio sp.
GTGTACCGGACTTACCCCGTGTTTCATATTCACGCGGTAGTATCCTCTGGTGCCTTTTACGGGACGAAAGTTGGTGGTGAAAATAATCATGTCGCCACGATCGGGTGTAAGTACATTTACTTTTGACTGTGCACGCGGTATTTGTTCGGTGATGACGAATTCGCCGCCGGTGTAGTCTTTGTCGATTTGGTCGAGCATAAACACCATTTGCATGGGAAAATAAATTTCTCCGTAGAGGTCCTGGTGCAAGGTGTTGAAACCATCTTTTCCATACTTTAAAATAAGAACAGTGGGTTTCTCCTGTCCATGTTCGTGACAAAGTTTTTTCATAGCGCGGTGATTGGCCGGAAACTTCTTGTCGACGTTTAATTCCTGCATCCATTGGTTGGCAACAGGTGCTATTTCTGCATAAACCGTTTCCCGCATTTTGCTGATCAATGGCGGCAGCGGATACTGGAAATATTTGTATTCACCCAGGCCAAAACGGTAGCGGGCCATATTGATCGTTTTTCGGTAGGTATTATCCGCATCATATTCGGCTATCAGGCCATCACATTCTTCTTTCGTCAATACCTGCTTTACAATAGCAAACCCGTTGTTGTGCAGTTCTTTTCTGATCGCTTGCCAATCTTTAGACGCTAATCTTGTTTCTATATTCTCCATGAGCTGATTTTATGGAGATAAAATTACTTTCGAAGTAAGACCCGCGAAATCCGAAACTTGCTCAGTTTGCCTAGGCACAACCTCCAATAAAAGTCTCGAAGAGTTACCTTGACACTCTCGGGGATCCAGATCTCCGGCCATCCTCGCCTGCAGTGCAGTACCGGAACAGGGCTTTTTGTTCGTGAAGGAACAATTTGTTCTTTAAAGGCTGAGCTTCTTAAAGTCGTTTTTTGGACAAAGTCTGCAGCAGGTTTTTCAGGTTGTCGTAGGTCATAGCCATTCCTATTTTGAAGCCTTCCTCCAGTTTTTCGAGCCTTTCGAGAGATTCGTTATAGATAGAAATGCTGACTTTTGTTGACCCGTTTTGTTCGGTGAAATGCAGATCCCAATCGGAGCCTGGCGGTTCAGGGTTTTCATCTTTATCGGCAAACACATTGAACATTTTAAAATTGGTCTTCGGACTGATGGAAGTATATTTTTGAATTCCCCAACGCTCTTCCCCTTCCGGACTCACCATTGCATAGAATCTGCGTCCTCCTACTTCGAAATCCATGTGCTTTGTTTTCGAGGTCCACGGCTTTGGTGCGTACCATTGGTCGAGAAGTTCTGGTTTGGTGAAGGCGTCCCATACAAGAGAAAGGCCGGCATCAAAGCCCATGTTGATGAATACCGTCTTTGTTGATTTGTCAACAGTTAACTCAAATAGTGAATCGGTCGTCATTTTTTTTATTTTTCATTGTTGATAATAGGTTGTTGAGCTGGTTATATCTGGCTTCCCAAATTTTTCTGAATTGGTTCAGCCATTTATCGATCTCTTTCATTTTTTCAATTTCGAGGGAGTAGTAAATTTCTCTGCCTTGTTGTTCCTGTTTCAGCAGGTCGCACTCTGTGAGTATTTTGATGTGTTTTGATACTGCCTGTCTGCTGGTGTTAAAATGTTCGGCCAGGGCGTTTGGTGTCATTGCGTGCAGGGCGATGAGCGCGATGATCGCTCGTCGTGTAGGGTCGGCGATAGCCTGAAAGATATCTCTTCTTGTCTCCATGATTCAACTATTTGCAACCGTATAGTTGCAAATATAATGCAATCATTTAGTTGCGCAAACTTTTTTTGGAGCCACTGTTTATCGCCAATAAAATCTACATCCTGCAAAACGTTTACAAAATTATTTAATTGACTTTCAGTTACTTCACACGCAAAGTTGGTATCAGGCCATAGTGTAACCTTCCGTGTTTTTAGGACAGTTAATGATTAGACCCGAAAGGGTTAAATTTAAACTGTCAGATATGAAAAAGCAAAGATTCACCGAGACGCAGATTGCGTCGATTTTAAAGCAGTATGAAGGCGGCCGCGAAGCTATGGATGTATGCCGGGAGTATGGCGTCAGCAAAGCCACCCTTTACAACTGGAGAAAAAAGTACGCGGGTATGGATTCCAGTCACATCAAAGAGTTGAAAGCCCTGCAGGAAGAAAACCGCAGGCTCAAGCAGATGTACGCCGAACTGATGCTGGATCATCAGCTCGCCAAACACATCATCGAAAAAAAGTTGTAACGCCCTGCCACAAAAGGGAGCTGGTCGAAGAGGTAACAGCAGAACAGTCGGCCAGTGTGTGCAGGGCATGCAGAGTGATCCAGGTGCAGCGATCGCTTTGTTATTACCGTAAAAGGAAAGATGATACGGTGGTCATCGAGAAGCTAACGGCCCTTGCTGAAGCCTTTCCTACGCGGGGCTTTGACAAATACTATGCAATCATCCGGCTGCATGGGCTCACATGGGCGCGCAGCCGTGTGCTTCGTGTGTACCGGCAAATGAAGTTGTGCCGCAGAAGAAAACATAAAAGAAGGATCCCTGTGCGTATTAAAGAGCCGCTGCAACAGCAATCTTTACCCAACCAGAGCTACAGCATGGATTTCATGAGTGATGCATTGACCAGCGGCAGAAGGCTGCGTATTCTCAAAGTAATGGACGACTGCACCAGGGAATCGCTGGCAGTGTGGTGCGATTATTCGATCACGGCAGAAAAGGTAACGCAGATATTGCAGGAGGTAATCCGGGAACGCAAAGCAAAACCGCTGCAGGTACGTGTAGACAATGGTCCGGAATTTACCTCTCATACGTTTGTAAACTGGTGCAA
>CAMPIG010000555.1 GCA_946886255.1 uncultured Cellvibrio sp.
CTCATGGCTACGGTCTGGTCGATGACATGGACAACTTCCGTCAAAGACCAGCGTTCAAGGCGTTGCAAATTTTTACGCAACTACTTGGCAGGGCAGCTTTCATTCGCAAGCTCCCTAATGACGATAGCGTTTATCTGATGGAATTTCACACAGCAGAACACAAAATTATCATGGGCTGGGCTGAGCACGGTACACATCCGATACCATCCGAGCTTCAATATTCTTACACACTTGATCGCGACGGAAACACTTTGAATAATGCGAATTTTTCCGGCGCACCAGTCTATTTAATCAGCAATGCGTGAATTGATGTAATTGCCATCGCTATGGCAATTACATACTTAAAGCCAGGGTTTTAATTTTATTAGAGAGCAGAGCGCTAAGGCGTTAATTAGAGTACAGAGAGGCGGCAAGCATATAACCATCCTTACATCTCAATATTCAAACACTGCATGCCATTAATGTGTTTTATTGTGCAAATATCGCTGCAACATGGAATCTACCCCCTGCCATACCTCATCAACAGTCATCAAATCAAATCTTTGTTTGTAGCTCATGGATTTTTGCTCCGTGAGCGAGCATACATCATCAGGACTTATACCTAAGTACTTCTGTTCTTCCGTCATCGGCAGCCATAGCGTTTTAGAGGTTCCAGGGGGAAATATTGCATACGATGGCAACCCTAAGGCTTGGGACATATGCCGCGGTCCACCTTCGTTACCAAAGAAGAAATCGGCGTTTAACATCATTGCACATAGTTCGCGCAAAGAAGAGGCTTTAATATTGGTAAAGATACCAGGATCGTCGTTCATTTCATGATGAAGTGCTTTTGCAAAAACTTCTTCAGCACTGCCGTAATTAAAGATTATTTGCGCCTGATATTTATCGATCATACGGCGCAAAATCTCTTTCATGTGATTTTTATCCCAGACTTTGTGAGCCAGCCGAGCTGACACGGCCGCTACTATCACCGGCCGCGTGAAATCTACACCAAGCGCTGACATTCTCTGACGGAACTCCAGAACCTCCGGCTCTGGCAAAACAAGCTTAAATTCCTCGCAGTAATCGATATCTGCTATGGATTTTAAAGGTGTTAGCAATTTCAACAGACGACGAATAACGTTTTCATTATTGTCAGATCGGTTATCCACCCGATAGTTATGCAGAAAATAATTGTATTGTTTTTTGGTGCCGATCCGATATGGGGTCGACAGAGAAAACAGAGGGAAAAAAAGCGTTTTAACCGTACTCCTAATATCGATAATGACATCGTACCGACAATTGTGCATGATTTGCCATACCTTTTTCGCGTACAGAAAAATATTTGAATTCTCTTTTTCTGTAAAGGTAATAACATTATCTACATCCGGGTGACCCTTAAATAAAGGGGCGATTCCTTCGTTCAGCACATAATCAACCTGAGCATCCGGAAAAGTACGACGCAGGCTTGTGCAAAGCACCGTTGATAGCACAGCATCACCCACTCGCCGAAAGCGTATTACCAGTATTTTTTTTGCGCTCATTGAAAACTCAACAGGTATGACATGGACAGAATTAACGGCTTCCAGATAACTTAAAATATTTATCCATCACGAGCAGAGAGATAAGTAGCTCTGTGCTTTCATCAAAAAATTTCTTCATGTATTCATTGGCGTTGGCTACTATTTGTTGCGCCTTTTCAGGATGTTCATTATAAAAATGAATTTTTTCTTCCAGGTCTGAATGATCATCCTTTAGAAGAACATAATGAAAGTCGGGAACTAGCGCGCCCTCCATAAACCAGGTTTCAAACCGGGGCTTACGCATGAAGCAGACAGAATTTGAAGCCATAATCCATTTCAGATTAGTCGCAACGTCATTACCTTCAATACTGAGCACGTACCGATATTGCAATTGCCCTGGTATGGAAAGAAAGGGGCGTTCGTATATGGATCGTTTACTTTTAATATGTGTATCACCCACATCACATACCGGACTGTTATAAAACCGCTTAAGTAATTCCACGCGCTCAGCTTGATTGGACTTCCCTCTCCATACCAACTTGGGGATTTTTTCTTCAAACGGTAATTGATCATTAACCACATAATAGTGACGGATCTTATTAAGCTTAAGGAGCACTGAATTCTCGTTTTCCTGCCCTGCGCATATTGGTCGGCTTTTAAGAAATGTCGGAAAATCAGGTACCGCTACAATGTCGCCAAACAAATAGGAGTAGTTGACATCCCCGGGGAAAAAACTGATGAGCCATTGAAAATCCATGGCGTACGCTTTACTTTTCTTGCCAGCGTACCGCTGATGATGAAAATCCATCTTCTCAGGAAAACTGAATGGCGTTTCCAATTTATTGTAGTAGTTTACCCTTCGCAAAATGTCTTGTTGCTTTGCAGCATCCATTTGTTCGAACTGTTTTAAAATGTGTTCCAGTTTATTACGCCAGTAACTGTGCGGCATCAGTCCTCGCAGGGCGCCATTAACGTAGTAATTAAACTTATACAGATTCTTCTTAAGTTGATTAACGGGTTCCATTGAGGATCACCTTTCTTTTCCAACTGGGTTGGTCCACATTGAACGTGCGATTAAAGCCGAACATTATGCTATAAAGTCCCACCCGAGAGACAGTCCAAACCAGAATGATACCTAGGCCGTCGCCGTCTCAATCTGTATAATCCGTCCCCTTAGCAGAATCTATTCCAATTATCAAACGACATCAGGGTTACACAGATCCATGGATAAAATCTACCAGCCCCACGCCATCGAGAAACACTGGTATCAAACCTGGGAAGAGAAAGGT
>CAMPIG010000556.1 GCA_946886255.1 uncultured Cellvibrio sp.
GCGATGGGCAGGTTTTATCGCAAACGCTTGAGCAGGCCTGCGATATATTGCGCAGTGAATTTTCGCCAATGAGCGATGTACGCGCTTCCGCCGACTACCGTATGGCCATGGCGTGCAATGTAATGAAGAAAGCGTGTTGTGAATTCATCGCACAACTGAATGGCCAAGCTGCAACAGAGGGAGTGTTTGATCATGCGTAAACTGATCGAGCCACTAGTCCAGATTGCACCGCACGTTGGCGTAGAAGCGCAAGGTGGTGTAGGAAGTTCTATTGCCCACGAATCGGCGCGCAAACATGTGAGTGGTTCGGCGGAATATGTCGATGATTTACCGCTGCTGCCGGGCACCCTGTTTGTGGCGACCGGGCAAGCCACTGTGCCTCATGCACGTATTAAAAAAATAGATTTAACACAGGTAAGAAAATTTCCTGGCGTGATAGATGTGATCACGCAAAGTGATATTCCTGGCAAAGTTGATGTTGCCCCGGTTTACGGTGGTGATCCGCTCCTGGCGGGCGAAATTGTAGAGTACATAGGTCAGCCGATTTTTGCCGTAGCCGCTACCAGTTTTGACGCGGCACAACGCGCGGTAAACCAGGCCGTTATCGATTATGAAATCCTGCCGGCACAACTCACGATAGACGATGCGCTTGCCGCACAAAGTTTCGTGCTGCCGCAGCACCGGTTATTTATGGGCGATCCCGATGCTGCTATTGAAAAAGCGCCGCACCAACTCAGCGGTGAAATTTATGTGCGCGGTCAGGAACATTTTTATCTTGAAGGGCAAATCAGCGAAGCGCGGCTCACCGAAGATGGCGGTATTCACGTCATCAGTTCTTCGCAACATCCCTCAGAAATTCAAAAACTGGTGGCGGAAGTATTAGCCATTCCGTTACACCGCGTTGTGGCGGAAGTTCGCCGTATGGGTGGCGGTTTTGGTGGTAAGGAAAGTCAGGCAGCGCCTTTGGCATGTATGGCTGCGGTCTTTGCACAGCGTTTGAAACGCGCCATTCGCTACCGTATGCCGCGCCGCGATGACATGGTGCAAACCGGCAAGCGTCATGATTTTTTAAATCGCTGGCACGCCGGTTTCGATGAAGATGGACGCCTACTGGGCGTGAACATGGTGTTGGCAGGAAAGTGCGGTTTTTCACCGGACCTGTCCGAAGGTATTGTCGACCGCGCCATGTTCCATGCCGACAACGCCTATTTTTTGAATAACGCCAGCATCCTTGGTTTGCGGTGCAAAACCCATACAGTTTCCAACACAGCCTTTCGTGGCTTCGGCGGCCCCAAAGGTATGATGGCTGTTGAAACCTTGATGGAAGATATTGCCCGGCATTTAGGCAAAGACCCGCTGGATGTGCGCAAAGCAAACCTCTACCAGCCGGGTCGCGATGAAACGCCCTACGGTCAGAAAATTGAACAACACATGCTGCCGGAGTTGGTTGAACGGCTGGAGCAGAAATCTCATTATCGTGAACGCCGGAAAACCATAACAGAATTTAACCGCACGCATTCCACGTTAAAAAAAGGCATTGCCCTGACGCCGGTAAAATTCGGTATTTCCTTTACCGCCAAGCACCTGAACCAGGCCGGCGCCTTGCTGCATATTTACACCGACGGAACCCTGCTGATCAATCACGGCGGTACGGAGATGGGGCAGGGGCTCTACACCAAGATCCAGCAGATTGTTGCCAGTGCGTTTGGTGTGTCTGTGGAACGGGTCATGGTTACATCAACACGCACAGACAAGGTTCCCAACACATCACCCACAGCGGCATCCTCCGGTACGGATTTAAACGGCATGGCCGCAAAAGACGCCTGCGATAAAGTGAAGGCAGATTTAATTGGCTTCGCAACAGAACATTTCGACACACCAGCAGAGAAAATCCGGTTTACTGACAATCAGGTACTGGTGGATGATGAGGTTTACAGCTTTGAAGAATTTATCAAGCTCGCTTATTTGAATCGCGTGCCGTTATTCGCCACAGGCTATTACCGCACGCCGAAGATATTTTACGATCGACAGACCGCTAAAGGGCAACCGTTTTTATATTTTGCCAACGGTGCAGCGGTGAGTGAGGTAACGATTGATACATTGACCGGTGAGTATCGCGTAAACCGGGTGGACATCATTCACGATGTGGGACGTTCGCTGAATCCTGCGATTGATATCGGTCAGATTGAGGGTGGTTTTATACAGGGGATGGGGTGGCTGACCACGGAGGAATTGTTGTGGGATGACACGGGAAAAATTATTTCCAACAGTCCGGCGAATTATAAAATTCCGACGGCGTTTGATGTGCCGCCGGTGTTTAATGTGGCTTTGTATGATGAGGCTAACAATGAAAATACGATTCATTTGTCGAAGGCTGTGGGTGAGCCGCCGTTGATGTTGGCGATCTCGGTGTGGGCGGCGTTGCGGGATGCGTGTTCGAGTGTGGCGGGGTATCGGTTTAGTCCGCGATTGGATACACCGGCGACGCCTGAGAGGGTGTTTTGGGCCGTGCGGGAATGTGAGATGTTTAATTCTGTTTCTGTTAGTGAGAATGATATTTAACCTCCTGTTGTTCGGTGGCACGAGCATGGATTGTGGAGTAGCTAGCGAGACCATCGCCCGCATGGATGCGGGTGATGAGCCCCCAGGGATGGGTTCACGGCGAGTCTCGCTAGCTACTCCGCAATTCATGCTGTCTGAGCGAAGGTATTTGTCTGGACACGAGCGGAGAGTCGCATGGTGATATTGCTTCTGAGACACGCCGTGAATACATCC
>CAMPIG010000557.1 GCA_946886255.1 uncultured Cellvibrio sp.
GGATGCCAAGCCCTCCGCTTCGCTGCGGTTTTGTCACCGGTGATGGTGGGCGTTAACTAGCAAAGGATCAGCAATGTACGCTCGGGTCAAAAGTATCATGAGCCCGGATTTGGATTACGGTTCATCTCCAGACGATCCTGAAAATTGTTGTGTCTCCATAGAGGTGGAAATTGGACCCTCTGAAAGTGAAGGGGCCGAGGTTTTCTCTTTCGAGGTGGTTACGCCCGCGGCCATCAAGTCGTTGCCTGCTCCGTCATGGCTGAAAGGCTATTTGCTACTCCCTATATTTTCCTGGGTAGGCGTAGAAAAGGCGGTCAATAAACTGGTAATGCAGTGTGCTGGCTCAGACTGGAATGAGATTTCCAACAAATTATCCCAAGCCCTCGGTTGGGAGTTTGAGGGCTACCAGCCTCATGCTAGTTAACAAATAAGGATAGGTCGCGCGCAGCCGCGACCTATCCGGTGTTGGACGAGCCCGGTGCTTCATTATTAAGGAAATAGCGGCGGCGAACCCAGAGGTGCTTTTGCCCTGGCTTTGGGCGGCCTTTTTGTCAGGCCAGGGTTGCCCGGGACCGTCGGTGAAACCGACAGCCGGACGACCGGCGGCAGGTGTCATAGAGTGCTCTGAATCCTCCCTGTGGAGTGCATGCCCGGCGTTCCTGAACAGTTCGTCCTACAAAAAGCTGGCTGCCTGAAGGGAAGCTATATTGGATATCGATAGGTGGGTCGCTGACGCGGCCTGAAAGTGGGTCAGTTTTAAACCGGCGTTGACAATCACGTACAGTTCTTATGGGGCGAAGGGCCGCAAGGCCCTTGGCTACCAGGTTCCCTAAAGCAGATGCCCCTCAGGCAACATGCGTTTGTGTAGGATGCGGATAATTTCAACAATACCCTCTGTAGCGAGCCGATAAAATATAATGTGGCTTCCCTGAGGGTACTGCCGGTAGCCTGGACTTATCTCATCGCAGGCTTGCCCCAGGTTTGGATTTTCACCCAGGAGGTGGAAGTATTGATCGAACTGAAGAATATAATGGTTTCGTTGATCTCGACCCCATTCACGCTCCGTGTATAGGGCAATAGATTTGAGATCAGCTTTGGCCTTTCTGGAAAGCTTAAAATTTGGCATCAGCGCCCTTCGTTGTCCAGTTCACGAATAAACGAGTCATAGGAGTAGTCTTCGAAACCACTGTCCTCGCCTTCCTTGAGCAGTTTACGAAGTGTAGTCAGGCGGGTTTCAGACTCTTCAAGCAGGCGCAATGCGGCACGGACGACCTCGCTGGTTGAACTGTATCGGCCATTTTTGAGTTGTTCTGCAATGAACGCATCAAAATGTTGGCCTAAAGTGATGCTAGTGTTCTTCTGCATGCTGCCACCTCGCTAGTACCAAAAATTGGTATATTTTGGTCCAGGTGGCATAACAATGCAATCAACGCGACAAGCGTGTGATTGCGGGCGTTAAATGCCGGTGATAGCCAGGTCCAGAGCTCCAATAATCTGGTCTCTGAAATGTGAGAGGGAACCAATGGGGCTCTTGAGGAGTTTTTCGGGCACGGAGGAAATTTGCGGAGTTAACAGCAACAGCTCCTGATCGGCAAAGCTGATTTCCGGAGTGAGTCCTTGCATGGCTTCGCCACCGAAGGCAGAACGTTTGCCCAAAGGGATAACAATGCGAGTTGCCAAATCGCTCAGGAGGCTGCTCTGAATATCCACCAGGTAAGGGTAGTGAGCCTTGCTGACTTTGCTCGGGTTGGGGTACACATCGAACTGTGCCATCAGAACTCCCTGAATTCGTCGCCGAAGCATCCATGTTGTTCGACGAAATCGTTGTAACTTTTTATCGCAGAGCGATTTTCTTCAACCCATTGTGCGGCTTCGCGTTTCGCAAGCTCTTCTTTCAGAGCTCGTTCCAAGGTGGCCGACAAATTAATGTTCAGTTCCCGGGTTTTACGCAGCAGATCGCTGTTGATTGAGAGGTTCGCTGCTTTTTTAGGGGCGGCTGAATTATAGAGTTCGGCCATGAGGGCCTCCGAGAAGATCTAGAATACACAGTTTGATCTTATGCGCATAACTATGCGCATACAAGCATTTAACCAATGGCTGTTGTCGGACGCGCCTGCGCTGGCACTCCGGCACGCCGCAAAGCCAGGGCGTTAACTACCGCGCAGGTCTGGCAAAAAATTTACATTGTAGGTATGCATCATTTCATCTTTGAATGGGATAGCACCAAAAGCGACTCGAATTTACGAAAGCACGGCGTCTCGTTCGAAGAAGCGAAGACAGTGTTTACCGATGAGTTTGGTCGACTGATCCGCGATCCAGATCACTCTGAGCTTGGCGAGGATCGCTTCCTGTTGCTAGACGAGTATCGTTCGCGCCTGCTGGTTGTATGCCACTGCATCAGGCAGGAAGACCGAATTCGTATTATTTCCGCGAGAAAAGCTGAGAAGCGAGAAAGAAAAGTTTATGAGAGGGACCGCCATACGTGATCACTACAATTTCACTGATTCCAAGCCCAATCCATACGCCGCGAAGCTTAAGAAGCAGGTAACAATAAGGCTGGACGAGGATACAGTAGAGTATTTCAAGCAAATGTCTGAGCGGAAGGGGATTCCTTATCAGAGCTTAATCAACCTGTACCTCCGAGACTGTGCGGCCAAGCATAGGGATCTCAAACTTCAGTGGCAGTGATAGTTAATCGGGTAGCCAGGGGTATCTAACCCCCAGCCCCCACAACACCCTGCACCGATGCGTCGGACCGCCC
>CAMPIG010000558.1 GCA_946886255.1 uncultured Cellvibrio sp.
GGTCGCTAACTGGTACAATTCGCCAGTTTTTTTGAACCCATAACAGCGAGTGATTCTGTTCCCATGTTAAAAATCTTATTTACCAGTGCATTGTTGTTGCTGGCCAGCGATACGCTGCTGGCTCAACCCTCTCCCACACCGAATGCACCCAGTCAACAAGTCATTATTCCCTCACCGCCGCA
Source organism: uncultured Cellvibrio sp. (assembly GCA_946886255.1). The sequence continues at coordinate 183 of CAMPIG010000558.1, forward strand.
ACTCGCTGCGACCGGTTATTTATTGATGGATGCCGATACCGGTACGGTTATCGTTGAGCATAATGCCGATGAACGCTTACCCCCGGCGAGTCTCACCAAGATGATGTCCAGTTACATCGTCTCGGAAGAAATTGAAGGCGGCCGTATCGGCGAAAAAGATATGGTTAACATCAGCGTCAAAGCCTGGCGCATGGGTGGCTCCAAGATGTTTATTCGCGAAGGCACCCAGGTATCGGTCGAGGATTTGTTGCTCGGTGTGATCGTGCAATCCGGTAATGACGCAACGGTGGCGTTGGCGGAATATGTTTCCGGCAGTGAAGATGCCTTTGTGGATGTCATGAACCAGAAGGCCGCGCTGATGGGCATGAACAGCACCCACTTTGAAAACTCCACTGGCTGGCCCGCTGAAGGTCATCTGACCACTGCACGTGACTTGGGGATTTTGGCACGCGCGATTATTAATGATCACCCTGACCATTACGCACTGTATAAAGAAAAATATTTTGTCTGGAATGATATTCGCCAGCCGAATCGCAACCTGCTGTTGTTTCGCGATGAAACAGTGGATGGTTTAAAAACCGGTCACACTGAGGAAGCGGGCTACTGCCTGGTAGCCTCGGCAAAGCGGGATGGAATGCGTTTGATCTCGGTGGTCATGGGGACTACCAGCGAGAATGCCCGCGCGGCAGAATCGCAAAAACTGCTGGCCTACGGGTTCCGCTACTACGAAACGCTCTCGCTTTATAACGCTGGCGCTGAGCTTAGTAAAACCCGCATTTGGGGCGGCAAAAGTGATGAAGTGGGGCTGGGCATTGCAGAAGATATCAAGCTAACCCTGCCGCGCGGTCGCCAGCAGGACTTGCAAGCCAATATGCATATCAATGACGTTATCAAGGCGCCTATTGAGGCGGGGCAGGCATTGGGCAAGGTCACTATTGAACTGGATGGCAAGGTTCAGGCCGAGACAGATCTGATCGCTTTGCAGCCGGTTGAGCAAGCAGGCTTCTTTGCCCGTATATGGGACAGCATCAAGCTGTTCTTCCGCAATTTGTTTAGTTAGTCCCCGTTATCCAGCGCCCGACAAGACGGGCGCTTTACCCATTTCCTCGTAGAAATCCTCTTCGCGTGACTATTTTTTGAATTAGTCGACGCAATCATATATTTCGTCGCGCAAACCCACCGATTTACGTCTAGAATTTCTGGCATCCGTTACAACATTGTTGTGACGGAGCAACCCATTCTTATTCTCAAGGAGATGCTCATGGAAGCTACTCAAAATCCCTATCAAACACCGGAAGGTCAATTGACTGTCGATGGTCAGGGGTATGGTGAAATTGATTTTTTCTCACCCGCTTGCCGGATCGGGCGGTTACGTTATCTTGCCCATGGATTTTTATTCGGTTTGGTTGCCTACATCGTCATTTTATTGTTCGTTGTGGTTATCGGCGCAGTATTGACTGCGGTGGGTATGGAAGGTGGGCCTGCTGCAGGCATTATCATCATTATCTCCGTGATTCTTTATCTGCTATTGATGGCTGGTTTTTTTATTTTCATGATTCAACGCCTGCATGACTTGAACAAAACCGGCTGGATGAGTCTTCTTGCTATCGTGCCTTTGGTAAATCTCTTTTTTGCCTTTTACCTGATTTTTGCACGCGGTACCGACGGGGCTAATAACTATGGATTGGCACCGCCGCCAAACAAGACGTGGCACTGGATTGTAGGTTTGATTGGCCCTGTGTTTTTTGCAATTGCAATGATCGGCATTATGGCTGCTGTGGCGATTCCCGCTTATCAGGAATATGTCGAGCGAGCTGAGCAGGCAGCTGAGGATGCGCAAACGCAATATGGTGATGAGATCCAATACCAGGATGAGGCTAGTGGCGAGGATACGTCAGACTATTCAGATTACGCTGACGAAGAATAACCCACCCAGGAATGAAAACCGCCTTTAATGCGGGGCGGTTTTCATCGCAATAGGTTTATAAAATTCCCGCCGCTTTAATTTCCAGATAACTGTTCGCCACCCGCACCGCCAATTCCTTCGCCGTGCAGTCCAGGGTATACACCCCCGAAGCGGTCAATTTTTTTTGTACTTCACGGCGACTACCCAGGTATTGCTGTACGCCGGCATAGCTGATGGCTTCGTCGAGGTTGGTGACCGGGCGTTGTTCCAGTTGGTCAAGGATTTCTTCGCGAATATTGGCGATCATCACCAAGTGGTGTTTCTTCAGCAAATTAACTGCCAGTAATAGTTCATTCACATCTTCATCGCGGGAGTTGGTGACCAGAATTACCAGCGAGCGTTTTTGCTGTAGCAAGGCCAACTTCTCGGCAGCAGCGGTGTAATCCGGCGCGCACTGTCCGGCTTGCAGATCGTATACCCCGTTGAGCAAATTCTTGATCCGCTCCACACCTTTCTGCGGTGGAATCCAGCGGTTCACCTCGCCAAAACTCATCACACTGACGCTGTCACCCTGGCGTAAAGCGATATAGCCTACCAGCAGCATCGCATTCAGCGAATGATCGAAATGGCTGAGCTCGTCATCCTTGGCACGCATACGGCGACCGCTGTCCA
>CAMPIG010000559.1 GCA_946886255.1 uncultured Cellvibrio sp.
GCTTGGTATGGCTTTCCCTGTCTTGGCGTGTTGATCAATTCTTGCACTTTCCCCAATTAAAGGTCAATCAATAGTTTTGTCATTTTTGCCAATTATTGTGATGGATATTGCCATTTTATGAATGAATCCGATTACATTTTTCTCATGAAAAGCATGTAACCGTTTTCTTATCTTTCTGATTATGTGCTGTAATTGTGGTCAGGGCGAGAGGTTACAACTTTGAGTTCTTAACGCGGTTAAGTAATGCGAGAACTTTCTGATGATGGTGTGCCAGCAGATAATCCTTTATCGGCAAACTTCACGCATAAAAAAACCCGCCGAAGCGGGTTTTAGTCGGGAGACTTCAGTCAGCTGCATAGCCGGTAATCTGACCGAGCCCGTCCGGTAACAATCCTTTTAGTTGTGCCGGTGTGTAGACAGCTTCGTCACTCCAGATCAGCCAATCGATGGTGGATTTGTAGTCGCTGCTGCCACCATCGCCGATGCGTACGTAATTACTGCCCGTGCCACTGGCGGCTAACATGGCGACATTGGTCAGACTCAAGTTGGACATGGACGTTTCGCTGCCATCCGCATAAACATTAACCGAGCCAGTTTTATCATCGGTTAGCATGATCGTCACGTGGTAAACGCGAAAAACATCCATATCAATAGCGGTACCCGGGCTTTGATAACTCGCTGCAGAGGTACCGCCATTCGCTTTCTCAAGCTGCACACCACCTTGGTCTGGTCGAATTAACATTTTTAACCGGCTACCAACTTGGTCTACGTCGGCCAAAGACACTTCAATCTCCACACCGCGTGCATCTCCTGCGTTACCCGTTACGCCCGCCAGCAACGTAAAGTATTTTGGATAGGTGCCATCGCTGTTGGCCACGTTATTGATACTGGCGTGATGCACAATGGAACCGGCCGTCGTATCAAAATGCACAACACCTGAATCCAGAGTAAACGCAGCGTAATCACTGTTTCCACCACCAATCGAAAACTCCGTCGAACCACCATTCGCTAACGACACCGATCCGGTTGTCGCTGGCAATGCATTCGCGTTGTAAACATTCCACGCCGCTGGCCCTTCGGGCATGACCGATGAACTGGAAGAAGATGAGGAGCTGCTGACCTCATCGAAACCGAGACACGCATTGATTTTATAGGCACCCGCATTTTCAGTAACATGTGCTTTTACATCTGCCGCCGCCATCAGCTCATATTCATAAGCAGGTGTGTGGCCTTCAATGGTGGAGATTTCTTGTGCGTTGTAACAGGGTGGCGAATCTGATGTGCAACTACCACTGCTGGTAGTGATATTTTCAAACACATTGTCTGCTACTGTCCAGAAACCCAACTCGGCACTGTCGATAGAGACAATCGGATTCTTAACGGTATCAAAATAATTACCGTCGATGCGCATTACCGCACCCATGCGTGAATTAATGCCCGAACCGTCAACTTGATGATAATAGTTGTTGAAGATATGTGCCTCACCGAAGCGGAACAACGGCAAGCGCGAGTTCACCTTGTACCAGTAATTGTTATGGAACGTTATGCGGCGATCGGCATCGCCTTCTTCACCGGTATCTGACGAGCCCCAGAGCGATGTTTTCCAACTATCATGCAGGTAATTGTAGGAAATCGTCACATCACTCACGTCAGCGCGACCGCTGACCAGTTCATCGTGATAATCTTTATGACACGTTTCAGTTGTACAACCGGGCGCAACCAGGCTGTTATACAACTCGTTGTGATCAATCCAGATATTTCTCACCGGACCGTCCTGGCCATTCAAACTGATGATGTCACCCGAGCCACGACTTTGCGGAACCTCGTGCATCTTCAAATTGCGAATGATGACGTTGCTGGCGCCGTGACTGACTTCAATGCCCACGCCGTAAAATTCACCCGCGTTGCGACCAATGATCGACACATTATCGCGGCGAACGCGAATCGGTGTGCTATTGGAATTTTCCCAGGTCATCTGACCATCGACGTAAATGGTCAAAGGTAAATCTGCATAAGTGGCGTTGCCCAGAGCTGTCGTAATTTCAGTGCCGGTTGTTGCAACAACAACATGATTACCTTCGCCTGTATCGGCTCCACCGGTGGTGCCGCCATTCAATGAGGCAAAGCCTTGTACAGCATTAACCTTATCGCAAGCGCTGGGATTGGCATCGCTACTTGAAGAAGCACTTGCCGGCGCCGATGAATTGTCCTGGCTGCTGGAAACTACTGAGCTGCTAGATGCAACTGTACTGGACGCAACTGAACTGCTAGTTGCTACTGAACTGCTGGATGCAACCGAACTGCTGCTCGGTGTTGGGCTCGGATTGTTAGACGAGCCGCCGGACCCGCCGCCACCGCAAGCTGCCAGGGTACTGCCCATGGCAACCAATAAAGCGAGCTGTGTGATTTTCATAGGTTGATTCTCTCATTTGTCGTTACAGTTTTTTGTCGCGTTTTTTAAACGTCCTTTTTTGGTTTTATTGCTGCCCTTTTTTACGGGGCAGCTTTTTTTGTTGGTGTATTTTTTAAAGCGTTGTCGGATTACGCCTTTGGCTAATCCGACCTACGTCTTGTCAGGGTTCGGGGTTCCAGCCAGCGCCGGCGTTGTAGGTTGAGAAGATTTTTGCGCGATCGGCAAATTCATCTTCATATTCGGTTTGCGACAATGTGTAGCCGAGGGTCCAGCCACTGACATCAAGCGTTGCACCGGCGAGATTCATGCTGTTGTATTGACGCCAACCGCTGATTGCGGAGGGCAC
>CAMPIG010000560.1 GCA_946886255.1 uncultured Cellvibrio sp.
CTTAAAGGACTGGATGCGGTGCGTAAGCGCCCAGGGATGTACATTGGTGATACTGATGATGGTTCAGGCCTGCACCATATGGTCTTTGAAGTCGTCGATAACTCCATTGATGAGGCGCTTGCCGGTTACTGTACTGACATTAAGGTAATCATCCACCCGGATGAAACAATCTCTGTGTCTGACAACGGCCGTGGTATTCCGACTGATATGCACGAAGAAGGTGTATCGGCAGCTGAAGTTATCATGACCGTTCTGCACGCTGGCGGTAAATTCGATGACAACACGTATAAAGTGTCGGGCGGTTTGCATGGAGTAGGTGTATCCGTGGTTAACGCGTTGTCAGAAGAACTTAAGCTGACTATTCGCCGTAAAGGGAAGATCCATGAGCAAGTCTACCGTCATGGTGTTCCGCAGGCACCGTTAACCATCGTTGGGGACACCACCACAACCGGTACAGAGATCCACTTTAAACCTTCACCAGCAACATTTACGAATATTGAATTCCACTACGATTTATTGGCCAAGCGCCTGCGTGAGCTCTCTTTTCTTAACTCTGGTGTTTGCATCCACCTTAAAGATGAGCGCACTGGTAAAGAAGATACCTTTCAGTATGAGGGCGGCCTCAAAGCGTTTGTTGAATACCTGAATCAAAATAAAAGCTCGATGAATAAGGTTATTCACATCCTTGCGGCGCAGCGGGAAGACGGTATCGGCGTGGAGATTGCGTTGCAGTGGAATGATTCTTTCCAGGAAAACCTCTTCTGCTATACCAATAACATCCCCCAACGGGATGGTGGCACGCACCTGGCGGGTTTCCGCGCAGCCTTAACCCGTAGCTTGAATACCTATATCGAGAAAGAAGGCTTGGGCAAGACCGCCAAGGTTGCTACCACGGGTGACGATGCCCGTGAAGGTTTGACGGCCATTATTTCTGTAAAGGTACCTGACCCGAAATTCTCGTCCCAAACCAAAGACAAACTGGTTTCATCAGAAGTGAAAACAGCCGTAGAGCAGGAGATGAACCAGATCTTCAGCGATTACTTACTGGAAAATCCTTCTGAAGCCCGCGCTATTGTTAACAAGATGATTGAAGCGGCCCGCGCCCGGGAAGCGGCGCGCAAGGCACGTGACATGACTCGCCGTAAAGGAGCATTGGACATTGCCGGTTTGCCCGGCAAGTTGGCGGATTGCCAGGAAAAAGACCCGGCATTGTCTGAAGTTTACCTGGTGGAGGGTGATTCAGCGGGTGGTTCAGCCAAGCAGGGTCGCGCCCGTAAGACTCAGGCAATATTGCCGCTCAAGGGAAAAATCCTTAACGTTGAAAAAGCGCGTTTTGACAAGATGCTTTCCAGTGCTGAAGTCGGTACTCTGATAACCGCTTTGGGTTGTGGAATTGGTAAAGATGATTACAACCCCGAAAAACTGCGCTACCACAGCATCATCATCATGACGGACGCCGACGTTGACGGTTCACACATCCGTACCTTACTGCTGACCTTCTTCTTCCGCCAGATGCGTGAATTGATTGAGAGAGGCCATATCTATATCGCTCAGCCGCCTTTATACAAAATCAGCAAAGGTAAGCAAGAACAGTACCTAAAAGATGAAGCAGCTATGACGGAGTTTCTGACCCAAGCTGCATTGGAAGGGGCTAGCCTGCATGTCAATGCGGATGCTCCGGGTATCAGCGGCGAAGCTTTGGAAAAACTGGTGGGCCAGTACCGTAAAGTCATGGCCACCATTGACCGCTTATCACGTCTTTATCCCTCCGAAGTGCTGGAGAAAATGATTTACTTGCCATCGCTGCGCGCCGAGCATCTGGCAGATCAAGGCCATATGCAGCAATGGTGTGATCAGATGCTGGCTCGTTTTAGCCTGGACACCCGCGCTGGCAGCCAGAAGTACATCATCAGTGTGCGTGAAGACAGTGAGCGGCATTTATTCCTGCCCCAGGTTGAGATCATCGCCCACGGTATCTCCCACCATTACCCGTTTAACCACGACTTCTTCCAGTCTGGTGAATACGCATCAATAGTAGCCTTGGGTGAAAATCTTGAGAGCTTGATGGAAGAGGGTGCCTATATGCAGCGTGGTGAACGCAAACAGACAGTGAATAATTTCGCCGAGGCACTTGAATGGTTGATGAAGGAATCGCGCAAAGGTTACAACATCCAGCGCTATAAAGGGTTAGGTGAGATGAACCCCGAGCAGTTGTGGGAAACCACCATGAACCCGGAAACCCGGCGTATGTTGCGAGTCAGCATCCAGGATGCCATCGCTGCTGATCAAATTTTCACCACCTTGATGGGTGACCACGTGGAGCCACGCAGGGAGTTTATTGAGACTAATGCGTTAGCGGTTGCTAACCTTGACGTCTAATAATGCTGTTGTGATGGTCTATACTGTTTGTGTGGCTGCGATGAGCCAGTACAACCAGTAACCGTGTAGCAAGAGGCAATACCCATGAGTGAAGAAGAACTCAAGACAGTAACGCTGAGCCAGATCGTCGAAGCGTTGGAAGAGCGCCAAATGCCCGATCGGCGCAAGAAGAGTGGGAAACTTCCGGAAGGAATTGCCAGTGAGCGCCGTAAAGGTGATAGACGTAACCTTAGAAATGAAAGCAAGTAAGCAATTTACGTTTTCGCAAAAAGCCAATCTGTAAAGATTGGCTTTTCTTTTTAGTGAGTACAGAAATTTACGCATCAAGTTTGCATTAGCCAACGAGAATCGATATATATCGCTGTGACACAT
>CAMPIG010000561.1 GCA_946886255.1 uncultured Cellvibrio sp.
TATATAAAGCCACCACCGGCGGCGTGGTATTAAATGGTAAAGAAGTCAACGAGCCTGGACCCGAGCGTGCCGTGGTTTTTCAAAATCATTCACTGCTGCCGTGGCTGACCGCTTACCAAAATGTCGAATTGGGTGTGAAGCGCGTCTTCAAAGGAAAAAAATCCCGTGCCGACATGCGTGAGTGGATCGAGCACAATCTCGAACTGGTACAGATGACTCACGCCATGCACAAACGTCCGGATGAAATCTCCGGCGGTATGAAACAGCGTGTGGGCATTGCCCGCGCACTGGCGATGGAGCCACAGATTCTATTAATGGACGAACCCTTCGGCGCGCTCGATGCATTAACCCGTGCGCATTTGCAGGATTCATTGATGGAGATTCAAAGCCAGTTGGGTAACACCGTTATTATGATTACCCACGATGTGGACGAAGCCGTACTGTTGTCTGATCGCATTGTGATGATGACTAACGGCCCGGCAGCAACGGTAGGCGAAATCCTCGACGTGAAACTCCCGCGTCCACGCGATCGCCTGGCCTTGGCGGACAACGCCGAATATAACCATTACCGCAGCGCCGTCTTGCGCTTCCTCTACGAAAAACAACGCAAGATTGAAACCCTGTCACCCAAGCGCGCCGAAAAGTCCACCGAAACAAAACGCAATCATGTTGCATAACCGGTATATGTAGGTCGAGTTAGTGTCGGATTACGCGGCTTTGCCGCTAATCCGACCTACGGAATGGGTTGAAAATAATCAGTGGCTGCGCGGCTGTGGTAATAGAGCGGGACATCATTGGCCATCAGGTCAATACCGGCCAGAGCAGCCATATAACCGTCGCTGTTTTGTAGGCCGATGGGCGACTGTGCGATTTTGGGATAGCTAAATGCCGAGTTTGGTGAGGCAATCCGCCAACCCTGTTCACGAATTTTTTCTACCAGCGGCGCAATAAAATACGCAGCCAGATCATTTTCCTGCAACAACACTACAATCCTGGATTGCCCCACCGTTGGAATAGCATATTGGTAATAATTCACCAAACCCTGCCACACCATATCTACATACACTTTTTCCAGCGCAGCCATATCCACGCGACGATTAGCATTTACCTGCTCAATATATTTTTGATTGAGGTAGGCATCATTGGTTTTTACATTAACGTAAATGGGTTGCAGCTCATTTTCCTGCGCAAAACCACGCAGCTTACGCCGCACAGTCAGATCACCGCCAGCAGCGTAATAGCCGAAGTGAAAATAGCCATGGTAGTTTGCAAAGTCTCGCAATAAGGCATTGGATTTCAACAGATCGATTTCGTAAGCGTAGAGGTTAATTTTTCTAAACAGGTTATGATCGTGGCCGTGGCTGGCTAATACATGACCGGCTCTGTCGTACTGCACCAATCGTTCTCTGTTTTTATTTTTAGCATTGATTTTTTTGGTGCGAACCAGAAACAGCGCCTGCTCAACCTCAGCACGACGTAAACCGCTGATAATCATCTGCGTGCGCGCCATACCATCCAGGGTAGCGGATGGGCCAAGCACATCCTCAAATGCAATGACAACTTCCTGTGCACGTACTGGCGAAGCAAGCAGCAATATAAACATTGCTATAAACCAAATATAACTAGCAGAACGATGCGATGAAATAGTTGCAGTGATCATTATTGCCCCAAGTGGTTATCAGTAGTCTGGACAGGTATTACGGTGTAGCGTGCGAGACACGCCGTGAATACGTCCGTGTAGGCTCAGCACCGACATCCTGTCGGTGATGGTCTCGCACACTACACCGCAATACCTTTTGTGCCGACTTCAAGACTGGTGATTTTAAAATCTATTGGTAAAGATTAGTGACTTCGGCAAACTGATGGAGAACTATAGGCTGATCTCGTATAGCTCCAACGGCAAATTGTCCGGATCTTGAAAAAAGGTGTAACGCATTCCGGTAAACTCATCTATTCGAATCGGTTCAACCTCCACGCCCTGCGCTACCAAACGCTCTACTTGCTGTTGAATATTTGTCACTCGAAAAGCGAGATGCCGTAACCCCTGAGCCTCTGGCCTACTCGGTCTCGGTGGAGGGTTAGGAAAAGAAAATAATTCCAACTGTGAGCCGTCCGGCAGTCTCAAATCCAATTTCCAGGAATCGCGTTCGGCGCGGTAATTTTCCGCCACGACCTGTAGCCCCAAAATCTTCGCATAGAAATGTCGGGAACGGTCGTAATCGGAGCAGATGATTGCTACGTGGTGTATGCCATTAAATACCATAAATCTACTACTTCAAGAGCGATGACAGAAAGGATAGCAATATTCAGCCGGGCTGCCAGCCGAATATCGCATTAAGCTAAGGGGACGTGAAGGCATTCACGGTTTCACACGTGAATGCCGGGTATTGCTTTAGTAGGCAGCGTTCAACAGCTTCTCGATGGGATAGGCTGCACTGACCACGATTTCCTGATGCATTTGTTGTGCGTCACGCAGGATTTTCCTGGCTGGCCTGATCTGTTCGGTAGGTAAAGTTTTCTTGCTGGCAAGTTGCTTCACCAGTTTCAAGCCCAGCTGTGTTACCTGATCGACCCGTTGCGCCAGAGGTTTTATATCGGCCAGGCGCGAGTTTTGTTCAATCACTTGCAGCAAAGGCTTATGATTTTTATCCCAGGTTTTCAGCAAGTCCAGCAATTGTTGCATTGCCTATTTATCGCGTGGGTTTTGCAGGACATTTTCCACCAACTGGTCCAGCT
>CAMPIG010000562.1 GCA_946886255.1 uncultured Cellvibrio sp.
GAGACCCGAAGCACGTATTAATCTAGGGTGGAGAAGAAATTTTTCAATAGGTTTCATAAAATTTTTTCTACAATATTTTTATTATCAAGTAGGTAGGATTAGGCGCAAAGCGCCGTAATCCGACACAGGCCTTTCAAAATCCACAGCCGCCCAGTTCCCCAAAAAAACCTTTCAGCAACCCTTGAACTTTTTAATCACTGTCCCTATCTAACCGGCGCTGTAATCATTTCATACCATTGTTGGATGGGGAATAATCCCGTTAACCAGGAACAATAACAATGTATAACTTGACTATATGCCGTCTCAAGACTGCGCGTTATCCCCCTCGCTCTTCCTAAAAAATTAATTAAATTTATTTCCATTTTTTTCTCTATTAGCTACGTCTATTAATGGAGGACGTTATGCTTGATGTTAATTCTCTCAAGCGCACCTATGGTGACTTCGTCGCGGTGGGTGGTGTGACTTTTTCTATCGGAAAAGGTGAAATTGTCGGTCTGCTCGGCCACAACGGCGCGGGTAAAACTACCATCATGAAGATGCTCAGCGGGTACCTCGAACCCAGCGGCGGGCAGATCAAAATGGGCGGCGTTGACCTGGCTCAGCACTTAAAAAAGCTACAGCAAAAAATTGGCTACCTCCCGGAAAATTTACCGGTGTATCCGGAGATGACGGTGGCTGATTATCTTGACTACGCGGCCTCTCTGAAGGGATTGCAAGGTGGACAGAAACAAGCGGAGATCAAACGGGTTTTACATGCAACAGCCATCGGTGAGAAATTGCTGGCTCCCATTGCGACCTTATCGCGTGGGTACAAGCAACGGGTTGGTGTGGCTCAGGCCATTCTGGGGAAGCCCGGTTTATTGATCCTCGACGAACCTACCAACGGTCTTGACCCCACCCAAACCCTCCAGATGCGTGAACTGATCCGCGATATCGCCAAAGAAGCTACGGTTATTTTATCCACCCACATCATGCAGGAAGTTGATGCCCTGTGTGATCGAGTGCTTATGGTACGTGGCGGCCGTCTGGTGATTGATGCGCGCCTGGATAGCTTGCGACAAAGCCGTTATCTGCAATTAGCCACCAGTCCCTTGAGTGAAGACGCCGTCAGCACGCTCACTCATATTCCTGGCGTACAAACGCTTGAACCACAAACGGGGAACAATGCGCGGGCCATCTACCGCGTGACGCTGAGTGAGGAGGTTGATCTGGATGTAGTCAGTGCGGCATTGGCAAAAGCCGTGATAGCAGCTGGTGCTGATCTGTACCAGTTAAACGCCGAAGTTCGCGATCTTGAATCCCTGTTCCGCGAAGTCAATCAACACACCGGTGCAGCTGATAAGGAGGATGTTCGTCATGCAGCCTAAGCGCACTATTCGCCGTATTGCAGCTAAAGAAATTACGTTATTTTTTTCATCGCCCGTGGCTTATTTATTTTTAGCCGTCTTTGCGGCGGTAACACTGTTTATCTTCTTCTGGGGCGAAGCATTTTTCTCGCGCAATATCGCTGATGTTCGTCCGTTGTTCGAGTGGATGCCACTGTTACTGATCTTTCTCGCCAGCACGCTCACCATGCGGATGTGGAGCGAAGAGCGCCGTACCGGGACATTGGAACATGTGCTGACCCAACCGGTACCGCTGTGGCATTTTGTGGTGGGAAAATTTATCGGTTGCCTTGCCTTGTTGGCAATTGCACTACTGATTACCTTGCCGCTGCCTATTACTGTCGCCATCATCGGTGATCTCGATTGGGGGCCGGTATGGGCTGGTTATCTCGCTACATTTTTGCTAGGTGCTGCCTACCTCAGCATCGGCTTGTTTGTATCCTCGCGCAGTGAAAATCAGATTGTCAGCCTTATCACCGCCGTTGCCGTGTGCGGCATATTTTATTTACTCGGCAGTAAAACCCTGACGGATTTCTTTGGCAATCAGGCCGGTGAATGGCTGCGCCTGCTCGGCACCGGTTCGCGTTTTGAAGCGATTACACGCGGTGTTATTGATTTGCGCGATCTCTATTACTACTTGAGCCTGATAGCCGTTTTCCTCACGCTGAATACCTTTTCGCTGGAGCGTGAACGCTGGGCTCTGACCGGCAGTCGCGAACATCACACGGGTTGGCAGGTGATGACGGTGCTGTTAATTGCCAACGCCATCGGCGCGAACTTCTGGTTGGGCCAGGTCAACAGCCTGCGCATTGATGCTACCGCTGGCAACCAATACTCCATCTCACCGGCGACAGAAGAATACCTGCAACAATTACAGGAGCCTTTACTGTTGCGCGGCTACTTCAGCAGTAAAACCCATCCCTTGTTATCGCCGCTGGTGCCTCAATTGCGCGACCTGATACAGGAATATGCCGTGGTCAGTGATGGCCGCGTACGTGTGGAATTTATTGATCCGGTTACCCAACCGGAACTGGAAGAGGAGGCCAATCAAAAATATGCGATACAGCCGGTACCTTTCCAGGTAGCAGATCGCTATCAAGCCGCCGTGGTAAATTCCTATTTTAATGTGCTGGTGCAATATGGCGATGAGTATCAGGTATTAGGCTTCCGCGAATTGATTGAGATTAAAGCTCGCGGTGAGGGCGATATCAATGTGCAGTTGCGTAACCCGGAGCATGATCTGACTCGCGCAATCAAAAAAGTCCTACACAGCTATCAGGCCGGCGGCAATTTATTTGATACCGTAAAAGGTGAGCTGACATTTAATGCTTACATTTCTGCCGACAATC
>CAMPIG010000563.1 GCA_946886255.1 uncultured Cellvibrio sp.
CCAAAGGTGGTTGACGAATTCAATCCTGCCGTCCTGGCAGGTGGTAAATGCCATGTGCGGCAACGACTCCAGGGTGGACTTGAGTTCTTCTACTTTTTGCTCAAGTTCATTTTCTGCCTGACGGCGAAACTCAATCTCTTCGCGTAAGAAGTTATCCTTTTCGATCAGCTGTCGCTTCTGCTCCGACAGCTTATAAAAAGTTTTGATCTTTAATAGCAGGATATCCGCATCAACCGGCTTGGTGATGTAATCCACCCCGCCGGATGCGTAGCCTTTTGCAATATATTTTTTGTGGGTATTCACCGCTGACAGAAAGATGATAGGAATATCTTTGGTTTTGCTGTAGCTCAAGATGGTTTCGGCAACTTCGAATCCATCCATCTCGGGCATTTGCACATCGAGAATAATCAGGGCATAGCCGGACGGGTTTTTAAGAATCAGCTTCAGCGCTTCTTCGCCGGAAGAGGCCGTATCCACGCGAAAGTTATTTAACTCAAGCAGTGCTTGTAAGGAAAAAACGTTTTCCTGGTTATCATCTACTATCAGGATCATAGGAATTAATACAGGTGATTCCGTTTTAGTGTCAGGTTGGATATCTAAACAACGCAAAGTTCGCGCGATAGTAGCAGAGAATCCACTTGATTCCCAAAAAAAGGGCCAGATTATGTGGGGAAATAATATAAAACTGGCTCGTCTTGTTAAGCGGCGTTCGGAGGGAAAATTAAACGGTGGGAAATCTTAGCAGACGCTTTTCGTTGGCTATGTACGCTTGGCCACATAAGCTGGAAGGAAACAGTAGGTCGGATTAGCCGAAGGCGTAATCCAAGGTATTCTCCGGACATCACTGTCGGATTACGGCGCGTACGCGCCTAATCCAACCTACGGGGTTTTTAAGGTGACACACTGAAAAAAAGATCCCCGACAGTCTTCCTCGACAAACTCCGTATACATCCGAGCTTGTCGAAGAAGCTCTGTCGAAGAAAAAATCGTCGGGCCGGATCACACAAAGCTAACCGAACCATCGACGAGGCCAAGCCATGAATTAATAAACCTCAAACTCCCACAACGAATAACCGTAACCGGTTCCCCGTTGCGTCCCCAACATCCGCACATACCGACCGTTCGCCGACACCGGAATATCATCAATCCCGCCATCGCCATTCACCTCGGTATGTACTGTCGTCCACTGACTCGCATCATCGGAAACCTGAATCTCATAACCGCGACCAAACGCGCCTTCCCAGTTCAGCACTACACCCATGATCGAGCGGCTTGAACCCAGGTCCACATAAATCCACTGGTTATCGCTAAACTCACTCGACCAGCGCGTACCTGCGTTGCCATCCACGGCATAAGTCGCTGCCCAGACGCCACCCTCGGTAGAAGAGGCTGCGACCGGTTGGCTCAACGCCAGGTTGCCGCCGCTCACCACCGAGCTGGATTGACTGCTGGAACTGGACGCCACGCTGCTCGACACACTTGATGCGATGGACGAGCTGGATGAACTCACCACGCTGGAACTGCTGGAAGAACTGCTCGCGACACTCGACGCAATGGAAGAGCTTGAACCGCCCGTACCTGTCGAGCCGTAAATCTCCAGCTCCCACAAGGAATACCCGTAACCCGTGCCGCGCGCATTACCGAGCATGCGCAGGTAACGACCGGAGCCGGCAATATCCTGGGAATCCACACCGCCCGTGCCGCCGGTGACGGTTTTCACGGTGGTCCATTGAGACGCATCATCAGATACCTGCAATTGATAATCACGACCGTAAGCCGCTTCCCAATTCAGCACCACACGCGTCAGGTTGTAGCTCGCACCCAGGTCGACGTAGATCCACTCAGCGTCACTCCAGCCGCTCGCCCAACGGGTGTTGGTATTACCATCCACCGCTTGCGCGCCGGACATGGCGCCGCCTTCACTGGAAGAAGTAAACACCGGGCGATCCAACGCGAGGTTGCCTGTGGGCGTTGGCTCGTTATCATCGTCATCATCATTGCCGGTAGCGAAATCCATCCAGTTCAACTGAATTGCGCTGTTAAATACCAGGCGCAGTGTGTGTGAACCGGCAGCCAGGTTCAGCGTTGCATTGACGGTCTCCCAGGTTTGCAGATCAGCGGTAGCCGCCACATCGATCGTGGCAACTTGTTGGCCGTCGACGAGTACATCAATCGTGCCGCCCACTTCGCTGGTTAGGCGCGCGGCCACTTCATAAGCGCTGGCGCCGCTGACAATGTTGTACTCGATCCAATCACCCGCTTCGACCTCAGTGACACTCAGGAAACCATCTGCATCAGTGGTTTGCTCCAGGCGAATACCGCTCATGGTTGCATAGTTTTCTGCTTCAACCCGGGACGGCAAGTTATGCACACTCTCGTCACCGTGAACCGGCATGTTCACATAGATACTGCCCAACTCATTGAGAACGCCGGACTGACGATAGTCGAACAAACCGTTGTAGGGGTGGCCGTTACGGCGACCAGTGAACCAGGCATAACGTTCAACATCGTCATCGTTTTCGAAATAATCCACCGTTTGAATCAGGAAGCGTTTTTGATCTTCCAGCGTGGTGGTGTCATTCCAGGCCGAGAATTCAGTCATCCAGATGGGGCGGTTGTATTTCTTGAACAAATTAACGTACCACTCCACACCGCCGACATCTTCCATGTAAGCGTGAATCGAAATCGCATCCACGCGGCAATCAGGGCATACCGCGAAGAAATC
>CAMPIG010000564.1 GCA_946886255.1 uncultured Cellvibrio sp.
GATCGGCCGGCGGACGATGCATTGTTACAAAAAATGTTGACCGATGGTGTGGATGTGTTGCAAATGTCCTTACCCGGTTATGCCGATATGATGGCTGAGCCCCATGACACCGTCGTACCTTTCAGTGCGATAGACAGCATGGTGCAATGGCTGGTGAACAGTCATACGGAGTTAACTGAAAAAAATAACGCGTCGAGAGCGCCTGTTCGATCAGTGATTCTCGACAGTGCCACGCACGGTGTGCTGCAGATTCAGGAGCAGCCCCATTGGTACGATGACAATCGTCAACTATTTGCTATCAGCACCTGTCCGGCGGCGGGTTGCAATCCCTCGTTGCCGGCTATTATTTTGTCCAACTCAGGTTCGGTTCATCATGTGGGACCGAACCGCGTTTATACACAAATCGCGCGAGCGTTTGCGGCCTTGGGATATTTTGTGTTGCGACTCGATCTCGAAGGTTTGGGTGATAGTTGCAAAGCGGACGTAGCGCGGGAAAATCATCCCTACCAGCCGGCAGCGGTGGATAATATTTACCAGGCCATGACGTATCTGATGGAGCAGGGGATCGCCAACCAGTTTATTGTCGGCGGCATTTGTTCCGGTGCGCACACCGCGTTTCATTGCGCGTTACGCGCGGTGGAACAGAATCGTCGTAGCATGGTAAAAGACATTCTGTTGATTAATCCATTGACCTTTTATTGGCACGAAGGCATGTCCCTTGCGATTCCGGCTGAAGCGCAGAATTTACATGATACAGCTTACTACCGGCAGTCAATCCGTAACCTGGATAAATGGAAAAAACTGATCAGCGGAAAGGCGGAGACGGGTTACATCCTGCGTTACGCGGCGGAACGCTGTAAGCAGTTGATGCAAGAGCGCATAAAAGGCATCAGGGAAGTGCTGTTTAATCAGCAAAGCCAGTTGGCGGCAGATGTTAAACGCATTACTGACCTGGGTATTCGGATTCACTTTTTGTTGTCCTCCGGTGATCCGGGATACGACATCATCAAATCCCAGGCGCGTCGAACCTTGCGTAAAGGCATAGCTAATAAAACCCTGGCGCTGGATGTGATTGACGGCGCAGATCATACCTTCTCCAAAAAAACCAGACGTGACGACATGTTGGCCGTGATCAGTGAACGCTATCGCAACATAACTTCCGATATTTAATTGATGGGCCATAAGGAAACAGGAAGCCATTGATATGATTACGCTTGTACAACATTATTTCTCTGCATCGGCACAACGTTTTCCGGATAAACCGGCAGTGTGTTGTGAAGATGACGTATTGACCTTTGCGCAGCTGGAGGGATTTTCCAATGCCTTTGCCCGAGCCTTACAGACGGCGGGCGTGAAGCGCGGTGGTTTTGTGCCATTTTTTATGCAGAAGAGCGTGCGCTCAATTCAGTCGATTCTCAGCGTCCTCAAAGCTGATTGCGCCTACATTCCTATCGATATTAATTCACCCGCGCAACGCCTTGAATCCATCCTCAAGGCCGCCAATGCGACCGTGTTGATAGTGGATGATCACAGTGAGGCCTTGTTTAAAGCACTTTTGCCAGGTAATCAAATTCAGTTGATTAACATCAAGCAGTTTGCCGATGGCGATGAATCACCCATTGAATGCAGAAATCTTTCTATCGATATTGCTTATGTGCTTTTCACCTCCGGTTCAACCGGTACACCCAAAGGGGTGATGATTCCGCACAAAGCGATCATTGATTATATTGACTGGTGCATAGAAATCTATGAGTTGACCGATCAGGATGTGATTGCCAATCACGCGCCGCTATATTTTGATAACTCAACCTTCGATCTCTATACCGCATTCAAAACCGGTGCGACGTTGCATCTGGTTCATGAGGAATTGAATGCGGTAATTCCTCTCCTGGTGCGTTGGCTGCGCGAGCGTGAGATCACCACATTTTTCTGTGTACCTTCCGTCTTGACGATGTTGCTGAAGTCCCGTCGTCTCAAAGAGGACAGCTTCCCCAGGTTGCGCCATTTGATATGTGCCGGTGAAGTATTGCCGGCGGAAATCCTGGCGGAGTGGATGCAACGCTATCCGCAGCTGCAATTTACCAATATGTATGGTCCCACTGAAATTACGGTTGATTGCAGTTACCACATTATTCGCGAACGACCCGACGCCGATAGTATGAGTATTCCGATCGGTAAAGCCCGAGCTAACATGGAGTTGTTTGTGCGTTTGGCGTCCGGGGAGTTGTCGACAGCCATCGGTGCGGAAGGAGAATTACTGGTGCGCGGTACCTCGGTAGCTTACGGTTATCTGGGCGATGCCGAGCGTACCCAAAAAGTATTTATCCAGAATCCCAACAATCCCTATTTTCACGACCCTCTGTACTGCACCGGCGATCTGGTACGCATTGACCCTAATGGCGATTTTCTGTTTCTGGGGCGTGCTGACGACCAGATTAAATTTCTCGGTTACCGCATCGAATTGGGGGAGATCGAAGCCAACCTCATGGCGTTGCCTGGCGTAGAAGAGGGAGTGGTGGTCTTCAATAACAGCGACAAGGAAGACGAACGTGAATTGGGCGCGCTGGTGAGCCTGGCTGATGGCTACACACTGGAAGCGCTCAATAAAGATTTGAAATCACGCCTTCCACCTTACATGGTGCCGACGCGTTTGCGCCTGGTTGACGGTGAATTTCCGCGCACGCCCAATGGCAAGTATGACCGCAAGGCGACTAAACA
>CAMPIG010000565.1 GCA_946886255.1 uncultured Cellvibrio sp.
TGCGCAATGAACTGGATCTGTTGCATGTGCAGCTATACAACAACGGCGGTTTGGCAACACCTTACGCGGCTCAGGCATATCCAGCAGGCTCGGTGGATATGATGGTGGCCTCAGCCTTGATGTTAATTGAAGGCTTCCCTCTGGCTTATGGATCGGCGGGTAACTTTACCGGGTTGCGTGCTGACCAGGTGGCGCTTGGCTTGCCGTCCGGCCCGCGCGCAGCAGGTTCCGGCCAGGCAACAACGGCCAACATCAACCGTGCAGTGGATTGTTTAACCCGTCTGACCAGTTGCAACACGGTGATCCCGAGCAGGGCCTACCCAGAGTTCCGTGGCGTGATGACGTGGTCAATTAATTGGGATGTAAATGATGGTCGTATCTTCTCGATTCCGGTGGGGACATTCCTTCAGACCCTGCCTTAATTGAGCGTAATGCGATGGGGCGCTTTCTGCGCCCCATTTATGTATGGAATGTCGGATTATGCCTTTGGCTAATCCGACCTACGCTACCTTTTCCCTGCTTATTTTTTGTCCTTGCATCACTATCGCAAACTCTCTAGAATGGCGCGCCCTCATTTGGCCTGGGGTTATTCGGGCCTCTCCTTGTCTCACCGCGCTTCGCGGGAGACTTTAACCCGTAAGGAGCTACAATGCGTCATTACGAAATCGTGTTCATGGTCCATCCGGACCAGAGCGAGCAAGTTCCAGGCATGGTGGAGCGTTATACCTCTACTGTGAAAGCCAGCGGCGGTACTGTTCACCGTCTGGAAGACTGGGGCCGTCGCCAACTGGCTTATGCCATCAACAAAATCCACAAAGCTCACTACATTATGATGAACGTCGAATGTACTGAGGAAGCGCTGGAAGAGTTGACCACCAACTTCCGTTACAACGATGCCATCCTGCGTAATCTGGTGATTCGTGAAGACGAAGCTATCACCGAAGAATCTTTCATCATGAAAGCCGAGAAAGAAGGCCGTGAGCGTAAGGCTCGTCCGCCTCGCGCTGATCGTCGTGATGAAGAGTCGGATTCCGATGAGTCAGATGATGACGATATGGATTCCGATGAACTTGAAGAACAAGAGCAGGGGGTTTAACAGATGGCACGTTTTTTCCGTCGTCGTAAGTTCTGCCGTTTCACCGCTGAAGGCACCAAGCGTATCGATTACAAAGATATCGAAACCTTGAAAGCCTATATCACTGAAACCGGCAAGATTGTTCCAAGCCGTATCACTGGCACCAAAGCCAGATATCAACGCCAGTTGTCGTCCGCTATCAAGCGCGCGCGTTACTTGGCCTTGATTCCGTACACTGATAGTCACGAGTAAGTTTTACCATGCGTGCGCTGGCTGAGTTCATCATGCGCGGCCGCACGCAAGCTGCTGTGGTGGCTGTTCTGGGTACTGCGGTACCCGTGCTGACACCGGCAGCCATTGCGTTGGTGTCATTGCGTAAAGGAGTGGGGAACGGTCTGCTAATCCTGTTATGGGGTTTGCTGCCGATGCTGATTTCCCTGGCAATGGGTCAGATGCAGCCATTGATGCCGATCCTGGCGATCAGTGGTTTGGTGGTGACCTATACCACTGCCCTGATACTGCGCAATAGTGTGTCCTGGCCCCATACCCTCCTGGGATTGGTGGCATTGAGCACCTTGGCGGCTTTATTGCAATTGGTTCTGGTGCCGGATTTATTGGCCCAGTTGACCGCCTCCCTGGCTGAGTTTGTCAAACAGCTGTTCAGTGAGGTGGAGCCGTCAGCAGTAGAGATGCCTGGCCAGACATTTGTTGTAGGCATGATCGCCTATATTACGGCTGTTGGCAGTTTGTTCGGTGTGATCGTGGGACGTTGGTGGCAAGCGGCGTTGTATAACCCTGGCGGATTTGCCGAGGAGTTTCAGCAGTTTCGCTTGAACACCATCCAGGCGGTTGTCTGTATGGCTGCGGCCATTTACTGCCTGACACAGTCGCCGGACTATCGCTCTTGGGCCACGCTGTTTGTGTTGCCGCTGTTGGTCATGGGGGTGGCGATTGTCCACCGCTTTGTAGCGGTCAAACGCATGGGTACGCAATGGTTGATTGGTTTTTATGTGCTGGTGTTCCTGTTGGATATCATCGCGCAGTTGCTGGTAATCGTGGCATTTTTGGATACGTGGCTGAATTTTCGCGGGCGGTTTAAGCCGAAGCTGTAGCTTAACCTCACAAGCAATGCTCAGCTGCCCGTTAGATAAATGAAACTGAGAGGGTAAACGAGATGGAAGTTATTCTGCTCGATAAAGTAGGTAAATTAGGCAAGATCGGTGACAAGGTTTCCGTTAAGGCGGGTTTTGGCCGTAACTTCCTGTTGCCGCAAGGTAAGGCTGTTGCTGCAACAGCAAAAAACGTCGCTGAGTTTGAAGAGCGTCGTGCAGGTCTTGAAGCTGCTGCTGCTGCCAAGAAAGCTGAGGCAGAAGCACGTGCAGCCAAGCTGGCTGAGCTGTCAGTGACTATCGCAGCTAATGCGGGTGACGAAGGTAAACTCTTCGGTTCAATCGGCACGCGCGATATCGCTGATGCGATTACTGCTGCTGGCGTAGAAGTGACCAAATCTGAAGTGCGCCTGCCGGAAGGTGTGTTGCGCGAAGTGGGTCAGTTCGACATCGACGTTCAACTGCACCCGGAAGTTATCCAAACCGTCAAACTGGCGGTGGTTGCAGAGTAAT
>CAMPIG010000566.1 GCA_946886255.1 uncultured Cellvibrio sp.
CTCCAGGCACATTCGGCCAACCAGCAACTATCTGTCCTGATCCAGCATGGCACGCAGGATAATGTTGTGCCGGAAGCCTTGGGGCAGCGTGCCTTCCAGTTGCTGCGTGAACGTGGATATCATGTTGATTATCAAAAATATCCTATGGCGCATACTTTATGTGCGCCCCAGGTGGACGATATTAATCGTTGGCTCGGTCGGGTGTTGTAGTTATTGCAGCGTAAACATAACGCAAATCCATTGAGGTTGTCAGATAAACAGCCTCAATGGATTTTAATTAGGTTGCTTTACAGTTTTATAATTTCTGAAGCGGCCAGCAATAAAGCACCCACGCCATACAGCTGTGTGTCTTCGGGGAGAATTTTCTCAGGAGATGCGCCTACTTGTTGTACCCAGCCCAGTTTTCCAGAATTATCAACAGCGCTTGCCAATCCATGCCAGCCAGCATTGACAGCAGGTAGGTACTCGTCGCGAGGCAGCAAACCGTTATTTATGCCCCAGGCTAGCCCGAAGGTCATAAAGCCTGTGCCGCTGGTTTCCGGGACATCAAATTCCGTGCTATCCAACAACGAAGATGGCCAGAAACCGGAAGGTTGTTGCAATGTAATGAGTTTGGCTGCCATGCGTTGGAAAAGTTTTTCATATTTTTGTCGGCGCGGGTCGTCGCCAGGTATTTGTTCCAGTAGTAGTGATAAGCCAGCAAATACCCAGCCGTTGCCTCTACTCCAGAAAATCTTTTTACCGTTTTTGTTGCGTTGTGTTAGAAAACGACCATCGCGGTAGAATAAATTTTCTTCCTGATCAAACAGGTAGCCGACGGTTGTCTGATACTCTTCATCGACATAATCCAGATATGCAGGATCACCGGTTAATTTCCCCACTGCTGCCCACACCGGTGGGGCCATGAATAAAGCATCGCACCAGCACCAGCGTCTCTGGCAGGTTGCTTCACCTTGATGGGTTGGGTCAGAAAAATATTCCAGGCTATTGGTGGCGCGATTAGCCAGTATTTCCTGAAATGCCTGTTGTGTGGGTCGCACCAGTGACGAGTCGTTTTTTCTTGCGGCAACAGATGCATAGGAAAAAGCAATGACCTGATCGTCAGCATGCCAGGTTTTTTCTCCCGGCAGCCATCGATTCATTTCACCTTTGGCGACAACTGCCTGTTGGTAGCGAGTGTTATCTGTCGTATTGGCCCAGCGGTCCAGCCCCACAAAAAGCGCGCCTTGGATCCAGCCGCGGGAATATTCAGTGTGATCCTGAAAAGTGCGTACATAATCGAAGGACCCCATATGTGCCAGTTGCCAATCGGCCACGCGGTTGGCAGTGTCGGTTACCTGTCCGGCATTCGGTTTGTCATTAGTGTTGTGCAAAGTAGTGCACGCGCTTAAATAAGAAAGGCTCAGTGCAATAACCCACAGGCCGGCCCGATAAGAATAAATTTTCTTCTTCATGACACCTTTTCCTTATTGGAGTGAAAGTTTTAGTGTTTGTCTCAAGATTAACTTTTCTTGTGTGTGATATAGAAGTGTTATTCAAAAATAAAAAAAGTTTGAGATGAGCTATGTAGGTGTTGTTTATTGTTATCAGTGCCAGGTTTATTCGGTCAAACATGCTGGATCAAATTGGTAGCCACCCTGTAACCAGTCAACTATTTCTGCTGCGTAAAGATTGTTTGCGAAAGCCCGGTACTTTTTAATAAGTTCCTGTTGCTCGGCTACAGAAAAATTATTCAAACCAATATCTTGTAATAACGCAATATCTTCAATTATCTGGTTTGCCAATAAAGGACCACAAAGTTGATGGCAAGTATCGATGAAAGCTTGCCGAGGACTATAGGTATCGCCCTCCCGATAGGCCTGAGGCAGGGTCGCTAACGGAATTCGTGAAAGCCAGGGTTGATTCATCGGGTTAACGGCGTGGCCGGCGACTTTACTCTGCAGTTGGCTATGCGACTGATCAAATGCGCGCAGCTGCAAAATTCTGGATTTTATGGCACCGTCGTTGACCGGGTAGTTGTCCCACAAAAACGGTTGGCGCTGCAGCAAGTCAGTAACTTCTTGTAAGTGTTCCGCTGGATATTGGGTTGAGCATACCTTGGGACCAGTCCAAAAAATATTAACCTGCGGATCAATATGCTGCCCTAGTGTCGCCCAATAATTTTCCGGACGTGCACCAAATACTTTTTCCAGTATGGGATCGAAGCTGTAATACGTCGGACAAAAAATAATATGTTTCGCGCTGCTGTGTTCGGCTGCGCACTGGACGAGTTCGCATTGAATTCTGGCCAGTTGAGGCAGATCGCCGCGCATATCATCAAACAGTAAGCATAAAATATCGGGTTCCAGTTGATTTAACTGGTTAATTTTTTTTATTAGCTTGGAGCTTCGCTCGGGGTAGGGCTCAAGGTATAACTCGTAAGGGCTTAATCCGATACCGAAATCAATATGATGTTGATGGTAACTTTTACGCAGTGCTTGCAGTTGGGTAAATGTTTCAATGGGCCAATCCTCTTGCCAGCGTTTGCGCAAAAAAGCGTCATCTTTTGGGGCATAAATATAATAATGGTAGCCGACGTTGGCTAAAAAAACGGCGTACTCCTGACGAGCCTGCCACGGCCAGCTGCGGCCGAAAAAACCTTCAATGATGCCGAGTTGTGACGGTGAATTTTTATTCACGTGAGAAG
>CAMPIG010000567.1 GCA_946886255.1 uncultured Cellvibrio sp.
CGTAGCCGAGGTTGGCGAGAAGGTAGTCCGAGCCCATGAATTGCTTGAGATTGGTGAGTGCCGGGTTGGTCTCGATCAGGTATTTGTGCGCTTGCGGGGCCGCCGTGACGGGCACGCCCTGGGCGCGGGGGAGGTTTGAGAGATAACGATCAAGCAGTGAAGCGTCAATTGACGCCTCACCGTGATCGTTTTATCGAGTTTTTAAAGAGCGGTGGATAAGCAAAGCGTTATCCACCCTACGGCATCCAAGATACTTTTCAGGATTCCGCTAGAAAATAAATCTGTTCCATTTTTCCATAGAGCCCAAAGCCTAGGCCAATAAACATGGCCTGTCCCCGGTTGTTTTATATCCGGGCTACTTGCTAATAGCCATCGAAGAAAAAAAGTAAAATATATGCAAATAGCGCAATCACCGCTACCGCCAGCCTAACCATGAGCGCTCCGTCCTCAGGAACGGTTGCACCAATAGAGAACCTCATTTCTTTCTTATTTATGAATGAAAAAATACATTGCCCCGACCAAACTTGCCCTAATAAAACCCCCCAAAACACCTCCCAACTACCAATCAAGAAAAATAAATTCACAACTGATGAGACCATCATAATTAATAGAAATACATACCTATTAACATAAAAAAATCTAACAAGATTAGTCATCGGAATTCCCCCTCGCCTGCCTGACGATAGAGTCCCATACCCCCATGCCTCCAAGAGAATTAGAAATCTTACCTGCCATCTCGGCTGGGATACCGCTAGCCTTGATAATATTTTCAAACCCCATACCGACAAGCTCTGCAGAAACTGCACCTGAAAAATCTTCTTTTAGATAACCAGAGAGAAGGCTTGCCACTGAAGACGTACCAGCAAGAACAGAAGAGGCACCGCCAGCCGTAGGCAGGCTCGCTAGCAGCATAGCTTTACTCAGTTTATCTAACTCACTTGCGTCAGAAGCTTTTATCCAATCTAGCGTACTGGAATCAGAAAAATCGATATTTGCCCCACTAGCCAAACACCCCGCATTACCACAAGGCAGGAAACGCGGACTATACGCCACTCCATCCACTACTGCTGGAACTCTATAACCGCCACTTTCATCCAAAGCATAACCGGTTAATCGATCCCTTTCGGCATTCGAGGGAACAGAGCCCCAATCATACTTCGGCCCATTACGTAGCTCTTCATAATAGCCCCAGCTATAATCCTGGGTGTTTTGTTTTATATAACCAATCACCTCATCATCAGCCTTGGCGAACATCTGCACGAAATACTCATCACCCGCGGGGATCCAGTTCCCATCCGGGTCATATATTCCATCTTTGGTGGCGGCCATATCAGTTCCCGGTCCGATATCGGTGCCTTTTATGGAGGTAAGCCTGAGCTGTTCCTCAATTTGCTCAGCTGTATATTTTCCACCACTCTGCTCCGCCAGCCGTCTCGCCAGCGCCTTCTCATCCGGATGCAACTGCCGGTTATACGCCGTCGCATTCTTCGCCAGTTCCGCCGCCTTGGCTGGGTCGCCTCCCGTCGCGGTCGCTGCCGCCACGCCAATCAGTTGCGATACCGCTAGCTCAAGATTCTTGTCGCTCTTGATCATGCCCGACAGTTGTTCGATCAGTGCTTCGTTGGCACCAGCGGCCAACGCACCAGTTCTAAAGTCACCTCCCGTCGCTTCGCTAAGCAGGCCACCCACCACCGCGTGCAGGGCAATCTTTTCGGGGCTGCCTTCTTGCCATGTTTTGGCTTGTGCCAAGTCGCCTGTCGCATTGAAGGCCACCGCCTGCATCAGGTGGTACACCTGTCCGGTCAGGGCGCCTTGCAGGTTGTCCGAGAGGCTTCCGCCTTGGAGCGCCGTCTGTGTAACGGCCTGCATGGCGCCTTGGGCGCCCAGGTACGAGCCGAATTTGCCAATATCGCCGGTTTTACTCAGGTCGAAGCCCTTGGTGACCTTGTTGACGTTGTCGCCAGTCACACCGAAAGCACTGTCCAGAACGCCAGACGTGAATCCCGCCGTCAGTGCCGAACCGAAATACCCCTTCAGCGCATCGCTGGACGTCACGTCCTTGAGCACCGCGCCCAGGTCGCCTCGGTTATTGATGGTACTGATGGCCGCACCGCTGGCTGCCAACGTCAGTGCCGCAGTTGCAGCCACATTCGCCCAACCGGCTGCGGTAGTCGCTGTGGCGGCGGCCCAGATTGAGGTGGAGGCTGCGGCAGTCCCGGCAGCGGCTGTTCCCGCTGCCGCTGCTCCGGCGGCGGCACCTGCACTAGCGCCGCCGGCTCCCGCAGCGCCGGCTACCATTCCACTCGCCGCCCCCGCAGTCAGATAGGTCACGATGATGGCGATGACGATCATTGCCGCGCCGCCCAATCCCGAGTGGCTGTACTTGAAGGAGTCATGCACCTCCTTCACCCGCTGCCAGTCCACGTCGCCGCGGGCCTCGGCTTCCTTGATCCAAGCCAGCTCCGGATCAGCCTTCACCATGGCATCAATGGTCTGACTCACGGTCTGCTTGTTCACTTGGCGAACATCGATGGTCAGACCGTCCACCGCCTTGATGACCGTCTCACCCTTGGCGATCAGCACGCTCTGGCGCAGGGTTTCGTCGGTGTTGCCCTTGCCCTTCATCGAGTTCCAGGCCCAGCTGTTCTTGCTCTTCTCGTGGCTCTCCTGTTCGAGGTCCTTGAC
>CAMPIG010000568.1 GCA_946886255.1 uncultured Cellvibrio sp.
GAATAAGAGAGATAACTAGGCAAAACCTGGCAATATTTGTTTTAATTTGTTCCTTCGCTTCTCTGCCCGGGTTCCGATGTAAGGCGGACGGTCATATTGCTCTTACCAAGGAGGTAACCAGTTGTGGAAAATATCGCACTGGAAAACCATGAAGTCAGAGTCAGAGGTATTGTTCAAGGCGTGGGCTTCCGCCCGACCGTTTATCGGCTGGCTATTGAGTGCCGACTCACGGGCGAAGTATTTAACGATACCGACGGTGTGTTTATTCGCTTAAGCGGTATTCAAACTGATATCCGCGAATTTCTGCAACGACTTGAAAACGAGCCACCGCCGCTGGCGAGAATCGAATCTATTGAAAGCACCGCAATAACAGCGCAATGGTGTTATCACAACTTCCACATTAGCCAATCAAGTGCATCACAGGGCCGCACGGATATAGCGCCGGATGCGGCTACCTGCAAAGCATGCATGGAAGAAATATTTAATCCTGCGGAGCGCCGCTATTTATATCCTTTTACAAATTGTACGCATTGCGGGCCACGTTTGTCGATTATCCAGGGAATTCCCTATGATCGCGGCAATACCACCATGGCGAATTTCAGCCTGTGTGCTGCGTGCGAGGCTGAATACAACAATCCACGGGATCGACGTTTTCATGCGCAACCGGTTGCCTGCCATCAATGCGGTCCGGGATTATTTCTGCATCACTTCTCCGGCGGGAACCCAAACTTTTCTGGCGGCACAAAACAACAAACCCGGCAAATTTTCGAGAATGCGATAGATGCACTTCAGGATGGAAAAATTGTAGCGATTAAAGGACTTGGCGGATTTCATTTGTGTTGTGATGCGACCAATCACTTTGCCGTAAGCCGCTTGCGCGAACGCAAACAGCGCTATGCCAAACCTTTTGCGGTGATGTGCAACAGCATGGACAAAATTCGCGCCTATTGTCAGGTTTCCGAACAGGAGCAAGCGGCGTTAGCCAGCAGTGCAGCGCCTATCGTGTTATTGAAAAAACGCAGCGAACAACAGGGCCTGATTGCTTTATCCACCGCCATTGCGCCGGGAACTCACCTGCTGGGCTTCATGTTGCCTTACACACCGTTGCACCATTTGCTGTGCAAGGAATTTGAAAAACCACTGGTCATGACGAGCGGCAATGCTTCCGGTGAACCGCAAATTATCGATAACGAAGAAGCGCAGGAAAAACTTGGGGATATTGCTGACCTGCTGATTTATCACGACCGCGATATTGCTAATCGCATCGACGATTCTGTGGTGCGTTGTGTGGGCAAAAAAATTAGAGTAATACGCCGCGCACGCGGCTACGCGCCTCGCTCCATCTGCTTACCCAGAGGTTTCGAACAGGCCGATAATATCATCGCCTATGGCGCTGAACTGAAATCAACGTTCTGTATGGTTAAACAGGGTGCGGCTATTTTGTCGCAACACCAGGGCGATCTGGAAGATGCTACCACTGCCGCAGACTTTGAAAAAAACCTGCAACTCTATCAGCAGATATTTTCTTGCCAACCAAGATACCTAGTCGCAGACAAGCATCCGGAATATCTCTCCAGTAAATTTGCCCGACGCGACGCGATCGCCCAACAACTCGATCTCATGGAGGTTCAGCATCATCACGCCCATATCGCCAGCGCTATGGCGGAAAATAATCTGCCACTAGATCATCTGCCGGTATTGGGTATTGCGCTGGATGGTTTGGGCCTGGGCGACGATAACGAATTCTGGGGCGGGGAATTTTTACTATCGACCTATCGCGACTACCACCGCCTCGCCTTGCTCAAACCCGTGGCCATGCCCGGTGCCGCACAGGCCATCAAACAACCCTGGCGCAACACCTATGCGCAGATTTGCAACAGCATGAGCTGGGAAACATTTACCACGTTATACAGCAACACATCACTTGCCAACCTTCTTACCAGCAAACCATTACCCACGCTGCATGCCATGTTGAGCCAAGGCATTAACTGTCCATTAAGCAGCTCAATGGGCCGCTTGTTTGATGCTGTGGCCGGTGCACTCGACCTGTGTGCTGAGCAGGTTTACTTTGAAGGTCAAGCCGCTATCGAACTGGAGATGGTGACCGATGCAGCTGCTGTATTGAATAACAACATTGATCGCCCTTACACGTTGCGCCTTGAGCAGATAACCGACGCGCAAGGCCATCGTTTGCTACAACTCAACCCCGCCAGCATCTGGCCGGCATTACTGAATGACCTACAACAACAGCAACCGATCAGCGTGATTGCCACGCGTTTTCATCGCGGGTTAATCGACAGCATTGCACAGCTGATCAAGCAATTGCAGAAAGAGTTTACATTCACCGACGTCGTCTTGTCCGGTGGCTGTTTTCAAAACGCGATCCTGTTGCAGGGGCTCGAAAACGCGTTGAATCAACAGCAGCTGCGTTGTATCACACACGCGGATATACCGGCGAATGATGGCGGTATCGCATTGGGACAAGCCGTGATAGCGGCGGCAAGGATAAGTTAAAAAATAATGATCACAACTAACCGTGTTAACCATCAGGGGAAGGCTTATGTGCTTAGGAATACCGGGCAAGATCGTCAGCATTGTTGACGCAGAACAACAGGTCGGCATCGTCGATGTCGGCGGTATCCAGCGGGCGGTCAATCTCAGTTGCATTGCTGAACC
>CAMPIG010000569.1 GCA_946886255.1 uncultured Cellvibrio sp.
TATTTGATTCCCATGCTGGATTACATTGATCAACTGCCTGAGCCATTTTGTATCAACAAACAGTATGCGAACTTGAATGATTACCTTGTCTTCCATCGTGCCCAGGCGTATACCGAAGGCGTGTTAGGCACGCGCAAAACCTGATTGTTCACAAGTCAGTAAGCCCATTAATAATGTTCTCGTCAGCTGACAAATTGCCGGATGTGCAAAGGATTGCTGTCCAATAAAACCTCCGGTAACAATGCAGGTGGCGCATCCTGGTAACACACGGGACGTAAAAAACGCTGAATTGCAGCGGAGCCAACTGAGGTGGAGCGGCTGTCTGTGGTAGCCGGAAAGGGGCCACCATGAACCATGGCGTGACACACTTCCACCCCGGTCGGAAAACCATTAAATAAAACTCTTCCGGCTTTGAGTTCAAGTTCCATTAATAGCTTTTTGGCCAGCGCATTATCTTTTGTGTGACGCGCATGAATGGTCGCGGTCAATTGACCTTCCAGATGTGTGGCCAGATGCAGCATCTCTGCTTCATCCTTGCATTGCACAATCAAACTGCATGCTCCAAAAATTTCCTGCCCCATGACTTCATCGGCTAAAAAAGCTTTGACACTGGTGCTGAATAATGTTGCTCTGGCTTGATTTACTTGTGTTGGCTGTTGGCCTTGTGCGAGTAATTTAACCCGTGGCCGTTGCGCGAGGTTATTTACATGGGTGAGGTAATTTTCATGGATGCCACAGGACAACATGGTTTGGCTATTTGATTGTTGGATGCGATGGCTAGCGGTTTGAATAAAATGATCCAGCGCCTCACTTCTGACACCGATCACCAAGCCGGGATTGGTACAAAATTGCCCCGCACCCATCGTCAGCGAGCTGACAAAATTTTCTGCAATAGTGTCGGCGTGTTCTGCCAGCGTGGCGGGCAATATAAATACCGGATTGATGCTACTCATCTCCGCATAAACCGGAATAGGTTCAACGCGTTGCGCGGCGACCTGTTGTAGCGCCAGTCCACCAACACGGGAGCCGGTAAAACCCACCGCTTTAATCTGCGGATGACGCACCAATGCTTGCGCCGTTTCAATATCGTTGAGATACAACAATGAAAATGTACCTTCCGGTAAGCCACATAAATTCACAGCAACGCGAATAGCGCGACCAACCAATTCCGATGTGCCGGGATGTGCCGGATGTGCCTTTACCACGACCGGCGCCCCGGCCGCCAGCGCGGAAGCGGTATCACCACCGGCAACGGAAAACGCGAGCGGAAAATTACTTGCACCAAACACGGCAACAGGGCCGAGCGGAATGTAATGCATGCGTAAATCCGAGCGCGGCGGTTGGCGTTCCGGCAGTGCGCGATCAATGCGTACATCCAGCCAATGACCTTCGCGCACTACATTGGCAAATAATTTTAGTTGATTCATGGTGCGCATCCGCTCACCTTCGAGCCGGGCACGCGGCAAACCCGTTTCGGCCATGGCGCGCTCGATCAAGGCGTCACCTAGTTCAAGAATTTGTTCGGCAATAGTTTCCAGTAAACGCGCGCGAATGTGTAAATCGGTGTGGCGGTAATGATGGAAAGCGGCCGCTGCAAGTTTGCAGGCTTTGTCTACATCGGTCTGGGTGCCGCCAGGATAAGCCGGTGGTAATTGTGTTCCAGTGGCTGGGTCAACCCCGTAAATAATGGGCCCCGAACCTTTCATCGTTTTTGCGCCCAGCAACATTTCTCCCGTCAGTATCATGGTTTACTCCTCCGCTGTATGACGCAACTGAATGCGTCTTACCGGACCCAATAAAAAGGTGTAAGACAGTGCGCCGGTTATCGCGGCTATGCCCACCAGCCCCAAAGCCCAATTAAATGAGCCGGTATGCGCAAGGATATAACCGATCGCAATGGGCATCGCGATACCCGCTAAATTGCCGGCAAAATTACATACACCGCCGGTCATACCAATTAATTCTTTCGGCGCAACTTCCGAGATGATGGCCCAGGACATGGAAGATATGCCTTGGGCAAAAAACGCAAAGGATAAAATGGCGATGGCGATCGTGTTAGATGTGGTGAAGTTGGCAAGAAAAATAGAAGACGCGAGTAAAAAGCCCGTCACAATCGGCAGCTTGCGCGCAACCGACATGGAGTATCCGCGTTTTAATAACGTATCGGACCAATAGCCCCCCAATAACACACCTAAACTGGCAGCAATATAAGGCAGCACAGCAAAGAAACCTGCTTTTAACATCGTCATGCCGCGCGCCTCGACTAAATAGGTGGGAAACCAGGTTAAGAAGAAAAATAACGTCGATGAGATGGCGAATTTACCGATGCAAATCGCCCAAATCTGGCGATGCTCAAACAATTGCCACACCAGCGACCATTTAAAGTCAGCTTGTGCTATGCCCCCCGTCAAGGCGCCGCCCGCTTCTATATAATGCAACTCTTGTGCATTCACCCGTTTACTGTCTTTCGGATCGCGATAACATTTGAACCACACCACCGCAAATAAAATGCCCAAGCCGCCGGTCACATAAAATACTTCTCGCCAACCATAATGTGACGCAATCCAGAACAACAATGGCGTAAACATAGCGGTGCCGATGTATTGACCCACAACATAAAAACTGGTGGCAGATCCGCGTTCACTTTTGGGAAACCACATGGTGACCACGCGGTT
>CAMPIG010000570.1 GCA_946886255.1 uncultured Cellvibrio sp.
TCCCCCGTATTTTTTATCGGCGCCATGATTTGTGCGCTGGTGATCCTGATGTCCCAAAGCCGCGGGGCGGCCATGGCATTGATGCTGGTGTGTTTCGCCGGCTTGTTGATTGTTCGTCCTCGCCCGCTCATCTGGGTTCCGCAGGTGACGTTGGCGCTTGTCGGTATTCTGGCTTTATTTTTCCTGACCAATATGGATGACGTATTGGAAAAGCGGGGTATTTCTTTTTCATTTCGCGATGCTATCTGGGTGGAGTTGCTCGACCGTTCCCTCGAACGACCGTTATTCGGTCTGGGCCTGGAGCGGGATTCGCGCATCATCATCCCCGATGTGGATGTGTTCCATCACGCACATAATTCCTGGATTGACATCCTTTACTATACCGGCTTGATTGGCTTGCTTTTGGCCCTGTGGCACTGGGTGTTGCTCGCGCGCAGTTTCAGTCGCGACAGGGATATCCTGCCACTGTACCTCTGGCTGGCCTACGGCAGCCTGTGTTTATTTACCAATGGTTCCAGTTTGTTGACGCGCCCTGACGCGCAGTGGCTGATGTATTGGGTTCCCGCCGGATTACTGGCTGCCGTGGTCACGAGTCGCCGCCGATGCCTGACAAGATAAACATTATGATCTTGCAAACCCGGCATATTGAGAGTATTTCCTACCTCACTGCCGAGTTGGTTAACGCCTTTCCCCCGGAGCGCTACCAGGTCACCCTTGTTTACCTTGAAAACGGTGAGCCCACGGCGACAGATGCCCAGGCTCACAAATGCATCTTTCTGGGGTTGGACAAAACAGATTACAAAGGCTTGCGCCTTAAGGCGATGAAGAAGGTGCGTCCATTTCTGGAGAGCCACCACTTTGATGTCATCATCGCCAACATGTACAAGCCTGTGCATTTGTTGATGCAACTGCGCCGCTCGGTGTCGGCCAGGTTATGTATTGGTATTATCCATGCCTTTGGCGAGTTTGATCGATTCGGTCGCCGTTGGATGATGCGATTATCGCTGGATAACCGCTGGCATATGGTGGGTGTATCTGAGCCGGTAAGGCAGTATCTGGTTAATGCCCGCTGCGGCCTGTATGAACATAACACCTCGGCAATTAATAACGCGGTTGATGTCAGAGCGATTGCGACGCAGGCTACGGATGCAAACGCGGCGCGTGCGGCACTGCATCTCCCTGCAAGCGGATTGCTGTTCGGGACAGTCGGACGCTGTGTTAAAGGCAAACGCCATGCGGAAATGCTGAAGGCATTTCACCGGTTTAGCGATGCACGAAACGATGTATTTCTGGTCATTATTGGCGATGGCGAGCTTCGCCCGGCGTTGGATGAATACATCGCGCAACACCATTTGCAGGACAAAGTTTTTTTAGTCGGCTATGTGCCTCAGGCGATGCGTTTTGTTCGGGCGCTGGATGTGTTTGTGTTTCCCTCGGAATCGGAAGGTTTCGGCATCGCCCTACTTGAAGCCATGGCTCTTGGCTTGCCGGCGTTGGTGAATAGGGTTGAGCCACTGACCAGTATCGTTGCCGATTGCGGTGTTGCTGTCGATACCGCCGATGAGGCAGCGATGAGTGCAGCAATGAAGGATTATTATGAAATGTCACCGCAAGCGCGTCTGGCGAAAGGTCTTCAACATTATCATCGCGTGCAGGAGCATTACGCTATAGAGCAGTTCCGTTCGGCTTACCGCGCATTGGTCGAGCAGAAGCTATCAGACATTGAATAAAGCCAGGCGAGAATGCCTGTTGGTCGATGCTCCGGGGCTACAATTTCTTACACACAATATCACGACGGGCGAGTAGAGTTTCCCCTCGGAAATAGGCGATTTATGGTAGACAAAAACAAAACCGCACAACCGGTTGTGGAAACATCAGCGCTGAAAATTTATTTGCGGTTGTTGTCATACCTTAAATCCTATCGTTTGATGTTTGTGGTCAGCGTTGTGGGGTTTGCCCTTTACGCCGCATCTTCCTCGCTGTTTATCCAGATTCTCGAAAATCTGATCAACATTATTGAAAGTAATGATCCGCAGGATCGCTTTTTGGTGCCTTTGCAAGTTATTGGTTTGACGGTAATGCGAGGTATCGGTGGTTTTGCCGGGGTGTATTTTTTATCGAGAGTAGCGTTTAGCGTAATCCACAATTTGCGCATACAAGTGTTCAATCACATTACGCGGCTACCGAGTTTCATTTTTGATGATCAGATCTCGGGTCACCTGGTATGGGTTATTACTTATAACATCAACGGCGTGACTGCCGCCGCGACGGATGCAATCAAAATTTTGTTGCGCGAGGGTTTGACGGTTGTTGCTTATTTAGTTTATCTGTTTTACACGGATTGGAAATTAACCTTGATATTTATTCTGATTGCGCCGCTGATCGGTTCATTGGTTACCACGGTGGGCAAACGTTTACGGCGTTTGAGCACCAAAGTGCAAGCCACGGTAGGTGATATAACCCAGGTCACCAGCGAGATGATTACCGGCAATCGTGTGATGCGCAGTTTTGGGGGCGAAGATTATGAAAAGCAACGTTTTGAAGCGGCGAGCAAAAAAAATTACCAACAGAATATGAAGATTGTGGTAACCGCAGCAGCCAATACGCCCTTGATTCAGTTGATTGTTGCTTTCGCTATTGCATCACTGATTTATCTTGCATTGAATGTCATGG
>CAMPIG010000571.1 GCA_946886255.1 uncultured Cellvibrio sp.
TTGGCCATGTGCAACTTACCTTTCAACATTTGTGAGAGCATGACACTCCTCCTGCTTTTGTTACCGGAACTGACGACTGTCAGCCCAATACCACTGAAACATTGTCAATCAAGCGCGCACCACGGGTGTACATGGCCCCCAAAATGGTGATGCTTTGATCATCATGGGCCGCCAGATCCAGCGTATGGCTGTTACAGATACTGACGTAATCTACCCTGAATCCCGCTTCCGTAATTTGTTCGCGAGCGGTCTCGGCTAGCGTCGCAAAATCGCGACGCCCGCCCTCAATCTGCGCCTTGATCCAGTTAAGACTGCGATGCAACTGCACCACCCGGGGACGCTCTTCCAGCGTGATATAGCTATTACGCGAACTCATCGCCAGCCCATCGGTTTCACGCACAATATCGCCGGGAATGATGTCAATCGGCATACACAAGTCTTCCACCATGCGGCGGATCACGGCCAATTGCTGAAAATCCTTGGTACCGAATACTGCTGCGTCCGGCTGGACAATGTTGAATAACTTGGCCACCACCGTTGTCACGCCTTCAAAGTGGCCGGGTCGGCTGGCACCGCATAAGACATCAGTCATGGTGGGCACGATGACGCGTGTCTGCTCGGCCATACCATTGGGGTAAATTTCCGTATCAGAAGGGCAAAACAGATAATCACACTGAGAAGCTTCCAGACGCGCCGTGTCCGCCGCCAGCGTACGAGGGTACTTATCCCAGTCTTCATTCAAGCCAAACTGCAAGGGATTGACGAAGATACTGGTGACCACCACCTCGCAGTGGCGCTGAGCTATCTTCACCAACTCAATGTGAGCGTCGTGCAAATTGCCCATGGTCGGCACAAAGCCGATGCGCTTACCCGCCTGACGTTCCTGATGCAACGCCTCGCGTAGCGATTGAATGTGGTGAAAAACCTGCATTGCCATAACGGACACACCCAAACTGTTACCAAATGCCCCACATCCGGGCGCGCGATAATACACTCTTGTGCCGGGCAAGTACATTTTTTACCCGGTCACCGTTAGACAGAAAAATTATAGATTGATCAATTAATAACCATCATTCTGGAAGTATTCCGGAGCCAGGTTATCAAAGCGGGTATATTTGCCGATAAATGCAGCTCTGCAGGTACCTATCTCACCGTTACGCTGCTTACCGATGATCAACTCGGCAATCCCTTTCTCCGGACTATCCTCGTTGTAGTACTCATCGCGATAAATGAACAAAATGACATCCGCATCCTGCTCAATCGCACCAGATTCCCGCAAGTCGGAGTTCATCGGCCGCTTGTTCGGGCGCTGCTCCACCCCCCGATTTAACTGCGAGAGTGCAATCAGCGGGCAATCAAATTCTTTTGCTATTGCTTTAAGCGAGCGGGAGATCTCTGAGATTTCCTGCGTTCGTCCTTCACTGGAGCCCGCGATCTGCATCAATTGGAGATAGTCGACCATGATCATGCCGGGGTTACCATGTTCACGGGCAATACGCCGCACCCGGGCGCGCAATTCCTGCGGACTGAGACCAGGCGTATCATCAACAAACAGCAACTTATCCTTCATCTTGGCCACTGCCGATGACAGCTTGGGCCAATCTTCTTCGGTTAGTTTACCGTTACGCATCCGCCCCTGATCGATCCGTCCCACCGACGACATCATACGCATAACCATCGCTGCGGAGGGCATCTCCATACTGAACACCAGTACAGGTCGGTTCTGGCTGAACATGGCGCTTTCAACAAAATTCAGCGCTAAGGCAGTTTTACCCATGGAAGGACGCGCGGCCAGGATGATCAATTCACCCGGCTGCCAGCCGGAGGTACGAGTATCGAGGTCAGCAATACCCGAGGGCACACCGGTAATATCGCTGCCGGAGCGAAACAGTTCATCAATACGCTGAACCGTTGCTTTTAACAGGTCATTTACACCGACCAACCCGCCTTCTTTAGGGCGATCTTCGGCAATCTTGGCAACACTTTTTTCTGCCAGTTGCAGAAGGTCGTCCGAATCCAGGCCAGCAGGGTTGTAACTGGACTTACTGATTTCCTGTGCCGCAGCAATCAACTGCCGCAGGGTGGAGCGCTCCCGGACAATGCGCGCATAGGCCACGATATTCGCCGCACTGGGCGTGTTGTTGGCCATCTCTACCAGATAGGCCAAACCGCCAACCCGCTCCAACTGATCATGGCGATGCAGCTCTTCCGACAGGGTGATCACATCCAGCGGCTGGGCGTTTTCCTGCAGGATCTGCATCATCTTGAAGATCTGGCGATGATCTTCGCGATAGAAATCCACCTCGGAGATCACCTCAAGCACCGCATCCAGGCGCTTGTTGTCGAGCATCAAACCACCCAACACCGCCTGCTCCGCTTCGATAGAATGGGGCAAGAGCGTTTTTTGGGCCACGACTTCAGCCGAGGGCAGTTCAAAGGATGCTTCAGACATAGGCAATAAACTACGAAATTATTCGAAAGACTGAAATAAAAAATCGGGCACTATAAACAACCCGAAAGGGTGTCGATAGTGCCCGATTTTGTCACGCTTGTCAGTACTCTCCGGTCAGAGGCGGACCTTCAGAGCACAGAGCAATTACTCTGCAACCACCGCCAGTTTGACGGTTTGGATAACTTCCGGGTGCAGTTG
>CAMPIG010000572.1 GCA_946886255.1 uncultured Cellvibrio sp.
GATGAAAGCGCCGCACTCACCTGGCAATATCAGGTCACGGAATTCTGGAAAAGCCAGGTACAAGCAACACGCTATCAACGCGAAGAGGATTATGAATCACCCGGTATTGCACCTTACATGGCCGTGCCCGCCAACGGCGCGCAGACTGAATTCACGCGCGATCAGATGTCCTGGATTAACACCCTCGGTCAGCAAGGAAAATTCTGGGCTAACCTTGGCGTAGAACAGCGCAAAGAAGATGGCGACAGTCGTGGTTATCTCGATATCGGCTTCCCCTTCCCCACCGACTTTTCGCTGGAACGTACCACCGACAGCGGCTTTGTTGATCTGAATGCACAAGTTAACGAACGTTTATTATTACAAGGCAGCGTGCGCTACGACGATCCGGAAAATTTTGACAGCCAGACGTCTACCAAAGTTGGTGTACGTTTTACACTTACCGATGCAGTAACCTTGCGTTCCAGCTTCGGCGAAGGCTACAAATTGCCGAGCTTTTTTGCCTTGGGTCATCCCTTGGTCGGCAACCCCGAGCTGCAACCGGAAAAAGCAGAAAGTTGGGATCTCGGCGTTGAATGGCAAGTGAATGATCAATTGTTTAGCAGCGTGAATTATTTCGACAACGCCTACCGCGACGCCATCGATTTCGACAGTGAATTATTTACCAACGTCAACCGCGACCGCGTCGACACCAGCGGCGTTGAATGGCAAGCCCAGTGGCAAAGTCTTGATGGCCGTGTCGGTGTACGCACTCACGCGACTTACACGGATATTGATGTGAAAGACAGCGTCTCCATCCTCACCGGCCGTCCACAAGCCCGCGCCGGTGTAACGGTAAACTGGCAAGTGAATGATCGTTGGAATACGTCAGTAGATTACCAATGGGTCGATGAACAATTTGCCAGCAGCCAACACACCGGCGATACCGTGTTTGAGAAACTGGATGAATACCATCGCGTAGATGCGAATGTGTTCTGGAGTATTAACGATGTGGTGAAAGCGAACTTTACGCTGGAAAATGTGCTGGACGAAGAATATCAAACCGCCGTCGGCTTCCCGGCACCGGGATTGTTGTGGCGAGTGGGCTTGCGCTGGCAGTTGGCGAATTAATTTGTGATGACAAAAGCTATCGCGGCACGTCCTGTTTATCGCCGCGCACCAGATGAACCGGTAAGGGATTGCCGCGATAGCCGTTGTAATAATAAGAAACGCCATTACCGAAATGAACGGTCTGCGCATGTTCCGGATATTTTTCGTATGCGGAGACGGACCAGTAAGGCGAGGCTTGGGTATTAGAAAAATAATGCTTTGCTTCAGGCGTTTGCAATAAGTTGTACAACAATTTCAACTCGTGAATCACCGGCACACGCCAATCGGTAAAACCACATAACACGTTTTTATTGGCCGCCTTTACCAGCACGTTCCAATCATCAAAAGAAACCGTACCGACCTTATCCGCACCCACACCGCCCCAACGAAAGGTTTTATCTTTATCGTACAAACTGCCGTCGTCTGTTTTTAATTCCCATACCAGGTTGGTTTTATTATCTTGCAGACAACGCGCTGCTGTTGAGGTCGGCTCACCCTCAGCATTCAATGGAATATAAGAATCTGCTGACACCTTTTTTTTTGTATCGGCGAACAGATACTGAGGCATTACAGTAATAACCATTGCAGCTATGGCAACAACCTGTTTTGTGTCTTTTATTTTTTTCATGATTGATTCCGTTGTGATATTGACCGGCACAAATCATAACCCGGCTAGACTCTCACGACTATATTCACTATCTCAGTACCATTTAAAGCTAATGCTGCCGCCACAAATAAATACACTTGAATTATGTAAAGCTAGATGTTCGGTAAGAACTGCGTTATCTTCGCCTCCATGAATCGACAGCTAACACTGATTATTCTGCTTTTGAGCTTCCTTATGCCGCTTCAGGTGGCAGCTGATGCCCTGCGTGTGTGCGAGCAAGATTCTCCGCTTACGATGGAAATGGATGTAAAACCTGGCTCCGACATGCCATGTTGTGACGAGACTCAGCCTTCCACAGAGTCTTGCCCTATGGTGGGGGATTGCCATATATGTAAAACCTCTGTGTCTGTTTCTCTGCCGACAACCGTTATTCATACCTCGTTTAACCCTGATTCTGGTCCGATTCTTCTCCCTGACCTAAGGGTAGATCTTTTCAATCCTTCTGCGCTTTGGCGCCCTCCCATTACACCCCTGAGTTAATTCAAACCTTCATCAGCCGCCGGAGTTCCTGGTGGTTATTGGCGTTTGTCTCTCGGGAGTTAAATTATGCGTTTCCGACCATTCCGGGCCCGATATCTATGGGCTCCGCTGGTGTTGGCAATTGCCGCTGACGCAACGGCGTTAACCTATCAACAAGCCTTGGACAATGCTCTTGCCAGCGCACCGTCGCTTAAGGCGAAATCTGCTGCTGTTACCGCTGCCCGGCAATTGCAACTTCCTGCCGCAGCCCTGCCAGACCCTCAATTATCGCTGGGCATCAACAACCTTCCCATTGAAGGCACCGACCGCTTCAGTACATCGGCCGACATGATGACCATGCGTCAGATCGGCATCATGCAAGCCTTTCCCAATCGCGCAAAACGGATGGCACGGGCGGCGGTGGCAAGACACG
>CAMPIG010000573.1 GCA_946886255.1 uncultured Cellvibrio sp.
CAGTTTGTCCTTACTTCTTATTTTCCTGGCCGAAATAATCTGTCGTTCCGGCTGGATAATCTTTGTGGTGGTAACGACTACACGGAATTTGCGCAGTCGTTACTTACACCGGCACTATCTATAAAAACAGATCTGGTTAATTACAAACAGATCCGGTTACCGTCGGCACACTGGCTTGAGCGGCATTTTTTGTTCCCTGAAATCCGAACTCCACCGTTTGTCCAGGTTGAATTGCGGCGTTCCAGCCCATGGCACTTGCATTGTAAGGATTGCTGCCACTGACCGTTGCATTCCAACTGTTAGTTACGCGCGAACCATCAGTGTAATTCCAGCTCACATTCCAACTGTTGATCGCACTGCTACCGTTGTTGGTAATGCGAATCGCGCCGGTAAAACCATTGCCCCATTGGTTGGTAACGACATAGGTGCAACTGCCACTGCCGCTGGTTGCGCTGCTCGATGAAGAGCTCGCCGGTGAACTGCTGGAGGGCGAAGAGCTTGCGGGTGATGAGCTGCTGGACGGTGCGCTACTGGATGAACTCGGCACTGAAGAGCTGGTTGTATCGCCACCGACGATACCGTAAGGCGCCGGTTGTGAACTACAGGTACTGCGTGCAATACAACTGCGATTTTGCTCCCAACCCCAACCACTTTGCGTAGTCGCACATAATGGATACAAGGTGCCGTACCAATTACATTGTTCACCACCTGTTGCACTGGAGCTCGAACTGGATGGTGTGCTGCTGGCAACCGATGAAGATGAACTGGATACGGAGCTGCTGACAGAGCTGCTGCTGGATGTACCGCCGCCATTAAAAACAGTCGCCGTCTCCGCTGTAGCGCGAATACCGTTGGTGCCATTGATTAGACGATCACCCCAGGTCGACAAACTGTTCACATTCCAGTTGTTGGTGATATCCAGTGAAGCAACTTCGCTACTGTTGCCAGACCAGGACCAACCGAGGTAGCCAATATTGTATTGCTCGGCTACCGCGAGAATGGACGCCTCATCCACATTATTGCCATAGTGATCCGCACCGAATTCACCAACGATCAACGGTAAATTATGCGTACTTAAAAAATTCGAAACATAGCCTTCAATCTTCGCACGATCCTGATAAACCTCGTACATGTGAACGCTGAACATTGTATTGTTGCGCGAGTCAGCGGCGGCCACTGTGGATGCATTATTGAGCATCACTTCTTGCCAATCCTGCCCCCAGTTCGCTGCGTCAATTAATAACGTATGTGTTAATCCTGCGTTGCGGATGCGTTGAATGGCTTGAATATGGCCATCAATCCAACTGCTTTCCGGCACGCCGTTACCAAAAGGTTCGTTGGCAATATTGATGATGACGTAATCTTCCTGGCCTTCCAGTGTGCTGGCGATATCCAGCCAGTAACTGGTGGCATTGTAGAGGGTGCCCGCAGAACCTTGTTCGCCGGAACCGGTAACGTCATGTACTTCCAGTATGGCAATTAATTTATTGTTTTTGGCCCACTGAATAATGTTGGCCACTTCGGCAGCGCTGGTGCGCGTCCACTGTTGACCGTCGGATAACACAACGCGAACGCTGTTGGCCTCCACACTTGCGATATCAGCAAATGTTTGTTGAGTGCGGTTGGTATACCAGGCATGAGCATGGTTGACACCACGCATAATAAAAGGATTGCCATTGCCGTCCAGCAATTGGGTGCCGGAAACCTGAAAGCCTGCATTCGCGCTGAGTGCTGCGGCGAGGGTACTGGCAAATAGCAATGCTTTGCTTAGTTTATTCATGCTATCAAATCGTTTGGTTCGTATCAGGTTTTGTTGGGTGTTTTTCATAATCCAGCCTCATTATTGTTAGTAATTGGGAGTAAAACGATTGTGTTGGGACTGCTTTTGTTTGCAGGACTTTCTTAAAAGAACGGCAACTTTTCCGCAGACCGACTCGTTGAACTCTCGCCGGACAGCACACCAGATATCGCGCATACAACTCACAAATTTCAAGGCATATTGTGTGTGTCATACAAGACGGCTCACCAAATCAATCCACAGGAAATTGCTATTAATGACCCTTGGAAATAACAGGCCATCCTGCTGTGTTTTTTTGGTAGCGCAATCATGCTCAAGCCGGAGTTATCCCGCCGGATTGATTAAACTGCACAAACAAATACCCTTAAAAATTGTTTATCGATGATGTGTTGATAATCGTCATCGATAGTTGGCGCCTAAATTGTTCTAATATTTCGGAGTAATTTTGAAATTACTTATAGCGAATTATTGAGGAGCGCTTTTCTTATTAGGATTTTAAATATCGCGATGGCTTGTTTATTTCATTTCCTAAACAATGCAGCGCGAAAACATCTCAATAGCACCTAATCCGTGGCAAGGTAGAGCAAAAGAATAGAAATGACAATCCCAAAAGCGCTTTCCATCAGGGAAATGTGACGCACGCAGGAAAGCTGCGTGGTTGCGATAACAAATTGTGTCGTCAAAAATGATATCCATTATTTATATTCATAATAATGATTGAAAAACCCCTTCTGTTTTCTAATTAAAGTCCAGCAAGGGGAGACCTTTTTGCATTGGTGAGTATCCTGCAAGCAACGTGGTAGGCGAGGCGTGCATTAGAGATGGAAAATATTCTG
>CAMPIG010000574.1 GCA_946886255.1 uncultured Cellvibrio sp.
GATATACGTCGCGATCAGACTGTCGCTATTGTCGGTGCCGGCTTTTTGGGTTTGTTGCTGGTGCAGTTAGCCATCGCTGCCGGCGCTCGTGTAATCGCCATTTCACGCCGTGCGGAAGTGCGCGAACTCGCCGAGCAATTGGGCGCAGAAATCAGTTTCGACACCGAAGACTGGTGGGGAAACGCGCAACGGGTTGTCGAGTACACCCACGGTCGCGGCTGTGACCGCGTCATGGAAGTGACCGGTATGCAATTCGCATTGGATATGGCCACAGAAATGATCGGCGAATATGGAAAATTAGTGATCGGCGGTTATCACCAGGACGGTTTGCGCCAGGTCAACATGCAGAAATGGAATTGGCGCGCTATCGATGTCATTAATGCCCATGAACGCGATCGTCACCGCTACATTCAGGGAATGAATGAAGGCGTGAGCGCAACCCTCGACGGACGCATCAGTCCGCAAACTTTACTAACTCATCGTTTTAATCTCGAACAACTAAACGACGCATATCAAATGATGTGTGATCGTCCTGACGGTTTTATTAAAGGGTGGATCGAATTATGAACACTGCCACAGCACACATCCTCGATACCTATATTGCACCTGCTGCACCACGGTTAGGATTTATCGGCACCGGCTGGATCGGCCGGATGCGTATGGAGGCCTTGCTTAAGGAACATATTGCAGATTGTTGTACGGTATACGATCCCTCGCCGACCGCTGCGACTGAAGCCGCCGCGTTACAACATGGAATTCGGGTGAGTAAAAGTCTCACCGATATTCTCGCGCAAGATGATCTGGACGGCGTGGTGATTGCAACACCGAGTGCATTGCATGCGGACCATTGCATCGCCGCGTTGGAAGCCAGTAAAGCGGTATTTTGCCAAAAACCCCTGGCACGCACCTGTGAAGAAACGCAACGCGTTGTAGATACTGCACGTACTGCAAACAGATTATTGGGTGTAGATTTTTCTTACCGATATCTTGCGGGTGTGGAGACGCTGAAGCACAAGATTTTCACGGGCGAGCTCGGTGAAATTTATGCGGCCGATTTGGTATTTCATAATGCGTATGGGCCAGATAAACCCTGGTTTTACGATGTGAGTTCGGCGGGCGGCGGTTGCGTCATGGATTTGGGAATACACCTGGTGGACCTGGCAAATTATCTCTTGGGCAACCGTGTTATCCGTCAGGTATCGAGCAATTTATTTCACAAAGGCAAAGCCATTCTACCGCCTTATGAGGTCGTGGAAGATTATGCAACGGCGGAATTTATGCATGGCCGTACCCGCACCCGCCTGGCTTGTTCGTGGAATTTGCACGCTGGGCGCGACGCCGTTATCGAGGCCAGTTTTTACGGTACTCACGGCGGCGCTTCCATCACGAACGTCAATGGCTCATTCTACGATTTTGAAGTGCATCAATTCTCCGGTACATCACGCGAAAAACTCGCCGGTTATCCCGATGCCTGGGGCGGGCGTGCATTAATTGATTGGGTGAAGAATCTCAGCCACAGCAATACATTTGATCCGGATGTTGAACAAGCCATCCAGGTAGCCGATGTGATAGATCGGATTTACTGTCGATGAAGATCCTGATGACCACAGATACCCTCGGCGGTGTGTGGAGCTATTGCATGGAATTATGCGCTGCTCTGCAACCACACGCTGTGGAGGTTGTGTTGGCTACCATGGGCAGAGCCTTATCACTCGAACAACGCAAACAAGTGG
The DNA here is from genome assembly GCA_946886255.1 of uncultured Cellvibrio sp. Next base: position 1,734 of record CAMPIG010000574.1, read on the forward strand.
ATCGACTGGACAATGTAGAGGTTCACGAAAGTACCTGGCGCCTGTGCTGGATGGAAGAGCCCTGGGAGGACGTGACTCATGCTGGTGAGTGGTTGTTGTCACTTGCCCGACGCTGTAAGCCGGATGTTATTCATTTAAATGATCTCGGACATGGCAATCTTGCATGGCCTGCACCGGTAATTATGGTCGGGCACTCTTGCGTGCTGTCGTGGTGGGATGCGGTAAAAAATCAGTCTGCACCCGATGAATGGAATCACTATAAACAACACATCGGTGCGGGCCTGCGTAAAGCAGATCTTGTCGTTGCACCTACGCGTGCTATGTATGAAGCACTTTCATATCACCACGGCCCGTTTAAATCTGCGGACCATTCCTACAGCGTTATATACAACGGCTGTAATTTTCCTGCACTGGCTGATTCTCCCACAGGAAAATTTTTGAACGCTGAACCGCTAATCTTCGCCGCAGGCCGGATATGGGATGACGCAAAAAATATCGGCGCGCTGTCAAGCATCGCAGCTGATTTGTATTGGCCCGTGTATGTTGCGGGCGAAATTGCCCAACCCGAAGGCGGGGGCAAGCCACCGGCCAATCTTCACTGCCTGAATTTTCTGCACAACACTGACATGGCACGCTGGCTTGCCCGCGCTGCTATTTATGTCGCTCCCGCTCGTTATGAACCTTTTGGCCTGGCCATCCTTGAGGCCGCTCGCGCCGGTTGTGCGTTGGTGCTGGGCAATATTAACAGCCTGCGCGAAGTCTGGGGGGACGCTGCCGAATATGTCGATCCCGAAGATACCGAACAATTACGTGGAGTCATTAATTATTTAATTGACAATCCACAACGCCGTCAACAACTGATGGCGCTCGCGTGGGAAAAATCGCACTCCTATTT
>CAMPIG010000575.1 GCA_946886255.1 uncultured Cellvibrio sp.
CTCTGTGGTGGCTGTACCGTAGCGGGTCAGGAAGATGGTCGGATCTTCGGCGTGGGTAATATTCATGCCGCCAACACCGGCCAATAAAAATTTTCGTCCTAATGACGGCATGGCATCGTAAATTGAAACGGCGATGCCAGCGTTGGCAATGGTGTCGGCCGCCATTAAACCAGCGGGACCGCCACCGATAATGGCAACGTGACGAGGAGCGTTCTGAGAATTTGTTGTCAATCTGGTTCACCGATATCGAAAGACAACATCGGCGAACCAGAAGATATCAAGCATTACTGTTTGATGCTGACCTGGAAGGGCGATGCTGGAAGGTCCGCGCTATTATACAGATTTGCACCGGCAGGGTTATCGGCCCAGGCATAACGTACCCACATCGGCTCAGTGATGTCATCACTCCACACAATCAATTGATTGCCATCGAGCTTGGTCTTGGCCCAGACAAACACCTGGTCTTTTCCGGCAATCGCGATTTCCTGTAACGCATCTCCCTTAACTGTTAAGCCTTTACCGACATTGTCAAAACGAATCACCAGTGTCTTGCCTTTACGTTTGACGGATTTCACTTGCGGACCGGAGGCCAGCAATTTCTTTTCACCATAGGCTAATTGCCGTGCGGCCAACGCCAGTCGTTCCCCTACGGCTTGTTTATTCAAGGGATGAATATCATTCCATTCACCGACATCAATCGCGACGGCCATGGCGGTCCTGGGTACCGCCAGAGCTTTGCGTTGTGCTTCGCGCAACTGTGCCCATTCGCTGTCGCCGGGTGATGTGTTGGGCTCCAAAAAATTAGCCAACTGGACGAATAAAAAGGGGAAGTTGCCCTGATCGAAATGCGTGCGCCAATCGCCGATCATGCCGGTAAATAAATCTTCATATTCCTGCCAGCGCCCCACATTGGATTCACCCTGAAACCAGATTGCACCTTTGATGTTAAAAGGAAAAGCCGGAGCGAGTTTTGCTTTGAACAAACTGGTGGGCTGGTAGTGGATTGTAGTGGAAGGCTGCATAGCTTCCGCGTGCATACCGATCTTGTAGAACCAGTCACCGCGTAAATCAATGTGTTCGTTAGCGAGCTTCAATGCGTAATCTTTGTCTTTCGTAAAACCGGGTTTGCCGGAATAGCTGGTCACGCGTACGCGTATTTCGTTGTTACCGGCTTTTAACAACCCATCGGGCACATCATAGATGCGAGGAGGATATTGATAACCGGTTTGACCAACCAATTGGCCGTTGAGGTAAACCTGATCACCATCCACAATGGTGCCTAACCATAAACGTCCTGCTTGCTGTGCTTGTTGCTCGGTCAGCGTAAAGGTTTTTTTGAACCAGATGATGCCGTTAGTAAATTCTATGCCTTGTTCTTTTACAAAGCCCGGCACCTGGAATTTTTTCCAGTCACTGGTTTTGGCTTCCGCTGCAGACCACACCGGTTTTGCTTTCAGGCCTGCGTCTTCTGCATTGGTTTTCGCATACCAGGCATCGCTGTTGGCTTTATCCTGCGCGATAGTTTTTTGCAGCACAGTATCGTCTTTGAACTTGTTCGCGGCTTTTACATAGGCAGGATAATCCTGTAAGGCGGCTTCGCTCATCCAGGCTTCTACCGGCGAACCGCCGACGGCGATACTGAGAACACCGATAGGCACACCGTATTCCTGATGCAGGTCCCGCGCAAAGAAGAAACCTACCGCTGAAAAGCCAGCCAGATTATCGGGCGTGGCTGTCTTCCACTGGCCTTGGGTGTAATCCTCGCGCGGCTTATCAAAGGCGTAAGCCACAGGTACCGAAAACTCACGTACTTTGGGTAAGTGTGTCTCGGCAATCACAGTGGGATAGCGATAATGCACGCGCCGCAGCGGCAGCTCCATATTCGATTGTCCGGCGGCGATCCATAAATCACCGAGCCAGATATCGTTTACCTGCAGCGTGTTGTTGGCCTCAATGGATAACTGATAAGGTCCACCCGCTTTCATGGCGGGAAAGCTCACCTCCCAGCGGCCGTCTTTGGCCTGGGTGCGACGTTCCTGCTGCGCAAAGCGCAGGGTGATCTGTTCGCCTTCATCGGCCCAGCCCCAGATGGTCAGGGGTTTATCGCGTTGCAGGATGGCGCCATCGCTCAATAAGCGGGGCAGGCGCACATCGGCATTGACAGGGGCGATAAACACCAGGCTCAGGAATGCAAAGCAGGTTAAACGTTTTACTACGTTTATTATTATCTTGGACATAGGCACCTCATCTCACGCGGTATGATCAGTGGGTAGATAGCTTCTAGACTATAGCCACAAAAACAATACTTGTATACCAGCTGAGGGTTCGGGTGATTCTCGCCGCAAGTTATTCCTTTTCATCCGCACGAATATATTCCTTATAGTGCTCGCGATAATCTTCAAGATTATCGCGCAGGATTTCGCGATAACGACCGGTGAGATAATTGAGCGAGCTATCCATTTCTTCAATATATTCCTTGCGGTCCAGCGAGGATGTGGCGACTACAAAGGCATTGAAACGGGCAGCCGCATTCAGTAATGAGGCGCTCACCACACCCGGATCAATCTCCTCGCAGGCGGTGTTGGCTTGTTGAATAAATTGATCTACCAGATTCCAGAATA
>CAMPIG010000576.1 GCA_946886255.1 uncultured Cellvibrio sp.
TTATGAAAGGTTCTCAACGGAGGAATTGTAGCTTCACCAACACCGATGCGGCCGATCTCTTCAGATTCAATTAAGCTGATATCCAGATTTTTTCCCAGCAATTTACCCAAGGCAGCTGCTGCCAGCCAACCTGATGTACCTCCGCCGGCAATTACCACCTTTTTTCTAACAACATCAGAATTCATGAAGCCCCCAAAGCTACCTATGCATTGACAATATATAAGTTATGATCAACAGGTAGAGTATGCCAAATAATAACAGATTCTAAATATGTGGCTCGATATCGTTGAGTGTACCGCTTTCTTCAACCCCTGAGACCGGTTTAATTATAAATATTCTCTATCAAGAATTACGCAGGTATTTTGAAAAAAGCCTGAATGCCGCAAAAACAGGGGCTCAGTGTTTGTTGTTTTTTATCGTGAGCAATTTGCTTATATTATTTAATGAACCGGCGATATAGAAAGCGTTTGATAGAAATCCTTCTTTGTTTAGCGAGAACAACTCATCTGATTTAAGGCTTTGCAGCTTATCAATATTAATAGTATAGGCACCACTAAAACTCACCTTCTCACCATTGCTAAAATCCAGTTTAATATTAACCGGTTCAATTAACCGTAGCGCTGTAAAAGCTTCAACCATACGCGGAATTTCTCGAGCCATCTCATGCAAAACGCGCAACGCATTACTGACACTTGCCATGTAAGGTGTTGGTTCGCCGGCATCATCAAATACCCTCTCACCTTCAGTCTGCCCTACTCTGGGATCATCAATATCGACGTAGACTAGAGGAGCTTGCTTCTCCAGATCTTCGTTCCTATCGAGACCGATAAGAAAAGGGCCCTTGGCGGCCGACAAGGGTTTATATACCGACTGCCATTGCCCTGCTTCATCAACATATAAATTTTCTTTTTGTTCAAAGCCCAACAATGCACAAGGAAAAAAATGTCCGCTTTGACTGTGCCTCCGAAAGATGATGGGATACTCCCTTTGCACCTCTTGTATTTCGCAAGGTAAAACCATGATGGTGCCGTGGCAGCCTACCCCTTCAGGAAACCCTGCGCCAACACGTAAATGTTGATGTGTCTTGTTATTCAATAATTCGAAGTTAGCCATATTCGAAATCTCAGCACTGTTTTTCACGAAGAAACGAGGAAAGTATAAGTAAAAAAATGCCGCTCCGAGGAGCGGCATTTTCATCAACCAAATAAACCCTAAGGTTTAAAAGGTATAGCGAGCAGATAAAGCGTAACGCGCCCCCAAAATTTCAAGACGAGTCAGCTGTCTTTGCGAGCGGCCATGCTGGCGCTTATCCTCCTCAAGCACGTTGATACCTTCAAGCGTTACGGTGAAGTTGTCAGTGATTGCATACCCTACCGAAATATCCACTTGTGCGTAATCTTCCGTGAACTGCGGCTCGTTGACACTAACCGCCGGGTTGTCCAGGAATCCATCGCGCCAGTTATAAGCGATACGTGCTTGCAGACCGTCCTTATCATAGATGGCCGTCAAGTTAGCAGAATCGCTCAAGCCTGTAAGTGCAAACTGAGTAACAGAAGGATCAGCTTCCACATCAAACGCTACAGAACCATTAACGCCAGTATAATTAGCTTGCAAACCAAAACCAGTGTCACCAAAGAAGTGCTGGACGGCAAACTCCCAACCGTACAAACGCGCGTCTTGAGAGTTAACAGGTGTTTGCACCAGGTTCACTGACAACGGATCATTCGGCAGAGCAACGATATCTACACCGTTTTCCCAAGCTTCATAGGGGGCAGAGTCATATGCAGCGCCACAAAGACTCACTCCGTCCGCATCTCGACAACCCTCTCCCGGCGTACTCATTGAAGCTACCATTTGGAATAGCGACTGTTGCGTTACCGGAATATTTTGTGCCTCCAGTGCTGCAATTGCTGCCTCTGCTCTCGGTCCATTAGTTGGATCACGTGTCTCTTCCAACGTTGTCAGGATTTGTGCAGTACCGATAAAGTTAGGCACACGCTTGTCGAAGAAGCCGATAGAAGCATAGCTTGCATCGTTGTAATACCACTCCACCGAAATATCGAAGTTATCAGATTCAATCGGTTTCAGGCCCACGTTACCGTTTCTCGCGCCACCTGGATTCGCACCCAAAATAGTCGGACCGCCAGCTGGACCGCCAATATTTCCGATACCTTCGGTAATATCGTTGTAGTTAGCGCGAGCGATAGATTTACCCCAGGAGAAACGGGTAATCACATCATCGGAAACGTGAACAGCAATATCCAGGCTTGGCAGTACATGGCTGTAATCTGCCTCACCCACAACGACGGGAGCTGTAGCAACGTTGCCCGTCTCTACAGTGAAGTCGTTGTCGCCCTGCCAAACCACTGCAGCACTGGCAACCTGGCTATTGGATTCAATCTCTGTTCTTTCGTAACGGATGCCCGCCAATACATCAACAGGCATATTACCCAGCTCACCCTGAACATCAACCTGACCATAAATGGCGAAGATATCTTCTTTAATTTTACGGTTCACATTGTCATCGGGGTTTGGAGCCCAAGCAAGACCATTGGCTTCAGACAAATATTCACCCAACTCATCCGCATCGCCAATATAACCATTCAACATAACTTCTGC
>CAMPIG010000577.1 GCA_946886255.1 uncultured Cellvibrio sp.
ATGTCGGTGATTGGGGCACGCAATTCGGCATGTTGATTGCCGAACTGGAAGAACAGTTGGGCAGCAACCGTGAAGCCGGTATGGCCCTGAAAGACCTTGAAGTCTTTTATCAGCAAGCCAAAAAACACTTCGACGAAGATGAAAGTTTCGCCAACAAAGCCCGTGAATATGTGGTGCGTTTGCAATCCGGCGATGCCGACATTCTCAAACTCTGGCAACAGTTTAAAGCGGTTTCATTGCATCACAGCACGGAAATTTATCAACAGCTTAATGTCACCCTCACAGACGCCGATGTACGCGGCGAAAGTTTTTACAACGCCGAACTTGCACCGCTGGTAATCACTTTACAGGAGCAAGGTCTGGCCGTGGAAAGCGACGGAGCACAAGTTGTCTTCTTGCCAGAATTGGCCGATAAAGATGGCAACCCGTCACCGGTGATTATTCAAAAGCAGGGCGGCGGTTTTCTGTATGCCACCACTGATCTCGCTGCACTGCGTTATCGTGCCAACACCTTGCAAGCAAAACGCATTATGTACTTTATCGATGCGCGTCAGTCGCTCCACATGCAACAGGTATTTGCTATCGCGCGCAAGGCAGGTTTTGTCAGCGATGATATAAACCTTGAACATCTGGCCTTCGGTACCATGATGGGTTCTGATGGCAAGCCATTTAAAACCCGCACCGGCGGCACCGTTAAATTAGCAGAGCTTCTGACCGAAGCTGTCGAACGCGCCGCTGCACTGGTGAAAGAAAAAAATCCGACACTCGATGATGCCGAGGTAGCCGAGATTGCACGCAAAGTCGGTATCGGCGCGGTGAAATATGCAGACCTGAGCAAGACGCGTACCAACGACTATATTTTTAACTGGGACGCCATGCTCAGTTTTGACGGCAACACTGCGCCATACTTGCAATACGCTTATACCCGTGTGCAAAGCATCTTCCGCAAGGCGGGAATTGCACCGACGGCTCTGACTGGTGAAATCATTGTTGGCACAGAGCAGGAAAAGGTGTTGGGTATCAAACTGCTGCAATTCAGCGAAGTCCTGGATCAGGTTGCAAAAGAAGCATTACCGCACCTGCTGTGCACATACCTGTATGACATCGCCAGCTTGTACATGAGTTTCTACGAAGCCTGTCCGATTTTAAAAGAAGGCGTAGAGGCCGATGTGCGCAACAGCCGTTTGCGTTTGTGCCACCTGGTTGCCCAAACCATTGAGAGAGGTTTGGGCTTACTGGGTATCGACGTCATGGAAAAGATGTAATGGTGAAGACATGCAAATGGCACGTCCGAAGCAATAAGAAAGAGAGCGTTAACCGGAGTCAGTAAAACAATATTTCTTGGCTCCGTGAAAAATCAACCAACCCGAGAGTACGCAGCCATGAAAATAATAATTGGTGTACTGGCTCTGGCGCTAGCTATTCTGGGCCTGCGCTATGTCGATTTATATCTGGATCACACCGCCCTGAAGGACGAGTTGTCCCGCCAGGAACAATTGCATTCACAACAACTGGACGAGCAGAAGCAAGACTACTTGCGGCAGATAGAAAATCTCGAACAGTTTCTGGTTTTTAATCACAACAGCAACACGTCCCCTACGACCAACCGGCATGACAGGGGTTCAGCGCAACAAGTTGTGGATGGCACTACCAGCCTGCAATCCTTTGCTGAAATACGCGATTCAAGCCTTACGCGGGCAGTGGATCAAAAGTATTCCATTATTTTCCCCGGTCTTTCACTGCCTCACGAAGATGAAGAAAAACTGCGTCAATTGTTAGTTGACCGGGAACGCGTTTTGGGTACCAGCACCGTTGGCTACCACTCCAGCCAGAAAGAAATTGAAGACAGCATTCGACAACAACAGGAATTGTTAGCGGAAATCGATGGACGCATCGCTGACCTGCTCGGCCCGGAAGAGGCTCAAGAGTATGAGTTACTCAAGGATTCAAGCTATGAGCAACACCAGATGAACAGTTTCTATGATCAGTTGGGTGGCCGAAGCAGCCTGAGCAATGATAACCAACGCGCACTGCTGATGACCAAACTTGAGCATAAGCAGAATTTTAATACCCAATTGCAGGAAGCCACCGCATATCTTAATAATACTTCTGCGGAAGAACGCAGCAACGCAGAAAAAAGAATACAGGATGCCCTAAATCAGTATAAAGAAAATTATTTGCGCGAGGCACGCTCACTATTGACCGATGAACAGTTCAATGTGCTCAGTGAATACGAACAAATGCAGTTTGAAGAGATGTGGAGCAGCCTGGAAGCCGGTTGGCGAGCGCAGAGCCAATAAAGCATTAACGAGTCAAGAGCACATCAATGCGGCGCAGGTGATTAATCAAATCAGCACCGTTTAATCCCAAGGGTTGGAAATATTCTTCTGCCATGGGGGCAACACCACAATTAACCGGCAAGGTGTCGCGCGCTTCTATCAAATCGTATAAACGCGGGATAAAAATAAACTGTAACCATTGAGAAAAATTCAATGTATCAACCGCAAAAGGCTGCACGCTCGCCAAGGCTTCCGCAGAGGGTGATTCAGCTTCCCACAAGCGCAGTTCGCGCAATTCTTTTTCGAGATCGATAAGAATTTCAGCCAGGGCAAT
>CAMPIG010000578.1 GCA_946886255.1 uncultured Cellvibrio sp.
CAACGCGTTCGGTCTTGCCGGTGAAGGAGTTGAGGATGGTGTCACCCTTGTTCAACACACCGGAGTAGATACGCACAAATGTCAGAGCGCCGAAACGGTCGTCCATGATCTTAAACGCCAGGGCGCGGAAGGGCTCAGCGGCCGAAACAATAGCGAATTTGCCAGTTTCGTTACCTTCTTCATCGGTCAACGGCTGTGGGTTAACTTCGGTCGGTGCGGGCAGGTAATCCACTACCGCATCCAACAGGAGCTGCATACCTTTGTTTTTAAAAGCAGAACCACAATAGGTGGGGAAAAACACCAGGTCACGAGTACCTTTACGAACGCAACGCTTGATGTCTTCAATAGAAGGTTGTTCACCTTCCATGTAAGCCATCATCAGGTCGTCGTCTACTTCAACGGCGTTTTCAACCAATTGGTCGCGGTACATCTCAACGTCATCAACCATATCGGCTGGTACGTCGGTGATAGTGTAATTCTCAGGCTGGCCAGTTTCGTCCCACACGTACGCTTTGCGGGTCAGCAAATCAACAACGCCCACGAAGGTATCTTCGCGCCCGATTGGCAAGGTCATGATCAGAGGCTTGGCGCCCAAGACTTTTTTCACCTGGTCGGTCACGCGCAGGAAGTCGGCGCCGATACGGTCAAGCTTGTTGACGAAGATCAGGCGCGATACTTCCGCATCGTTCGCGTAGCGCCAGTTGGTTTCTGACTGAGGCTCAACGCCGCCAGAACCACAGAATACGCCGATACCGCCATCCAGTACCTTCAACGAACGGTACACTTCAACGGTGAAGTCAACGTGTCCGGGGGTGTCAATAACGTTGAAGCGGTTGCCTTTCCAGAAACAGCTGACCGCTGCTGACTGAATGGTAATACCGCGCTCAGCTTCCTGCTCCATAAAGTCGGTTGTGGATTCACCTTCGTGAACCTCACCAAGCTTGTGGATTCTACCGGTGAGCTTGAGGATACGCTCGGTAGTGGTGGTCTTACCGGCATCAACGTGGGCGAAGATACCAATGTTTCTGTAAAGGGATAAGTCAGTCATGGGACTCTCGTAGTAAGCTGGGTTGGAAAATAGCGGCGTAATATACAGGAAGTTGTTCGAATTTGCCCCAGTAGAAAGGAGAAAAATTGCACTGATGGAAAGATTGAGGTCGGATTACGCCGATGGCTAATCCGACCTACGGGGCAGATGAGGAGGTTTAAGGCTATACCGAGAGGTACGAAGCGACTTTGGCTTCGTCTACGGTGGCGCGAAGCTCTTCGTGGACGATCTCGCCTTTCTCTATCACCAGAATCCTGTCAGCAATATCCAACGCGAAGCTAAGTACTTGTTCTGAAACGACAATTGACAAGCCGCGCTGGTCGCGAATGTGTTTCAGGGTGCGGCCCATTTCGTGGATGATGGAGGGCTGAATGCCTTCTGTGGGTTCATCCAACAGCAATAGTTTAGGGTCGCTGGCAAGTGCGCGGGCGATGGCGAGCTGTTGCTGCTGACCGCCGGAAAGATTGCCGCCGCGACGGTTGCGCATCTCCAGCAGTACCGGAAACATGTCATACAGGTCGCGCGGGACGGACTTGCGTTTTGAGGTGGTTAAACCCGTTTCAATATTTTCCTTGACGGTCATGCTGGAGAAAATCATCCGCCCCTGGGGAACAAAACCGAAGCCGTTGGCAACCCGCTGATAGCTCTTGAGCGATGACATCTCCTTATCCTGCAATTTTACGCTGCCGCCGGCGCTGGGGATGACTCCCATCAGCGATTTCATCAGGGTTGTTTTGCCCATGCCGTTGCGGCCGAGGATGGCGACAATCTCGTTGGGCGCTACGGAGAAGTTCAAGCCATGTAACACTTCACTCTGGCCATAACACACACGATAGTCCGATACTGCAAGCATGATGTTGCCCTCTTAATGGCCGAGATAGACTTCAATCACTTTCGGGTCCAGCTTCACCTTTTCGGCGGAGCCTTCGGCGAGGATTTTCCCCTGGTGTAACACGGTGACCTTGTCGGCGATCTGCGCAACGAATTGCATATCGTGCTCAATCACAATCACTGAACGGTTTTTGGTAATCTTGCGCAGCAGTTCAGCGGTTTGTTGCCGCTCGCCGACAGACATGCCTGCCACTGGTTCGTCCAGCATCAATAACTCAGGGTCTTGAATTAATAACATGCCGATTTCCAGCCATTGCTTTTGGCCGTGGCTGAGCAATTCTGCTTGCCTGTGCAGTTGATCACTGAGAAAGATCATCTCGGCCACTTCGTTGACTTTGTTGATTACTTCGGCATCCCGTCTAAATGCCAGCGCACCAAACACCGAACGACCGCGCGGAAAAGAAATTTCCAGATTTTCAAACACCGTTAAATCGCCATAGATCGACGGCGTTTGAAATTTACGCCCGACACCGGCTTTGACGATGTCATGCTCTTTCATCTTTGTCAGTTCACGGTTACGAAACCGGATCGAACCTTCGGTCGCTTTGGTACGGCCGCAAATTAAATCCAGCACTGTTGTCTTGCCCGCGCCGTTGGGTCCGATGATGACGCGAATCTCATTTTCGTCCACATAAAAACTCAAGTCGTTTACGGCTTTAAAACCATCGAAGG
>CAMPIG010000579.1 GCA_946886255.1 uncultured Cellvibrio sp.
CATCTTGAGTGCGCGGACTATCGGCGCAACACCGGTAACCTTGCATCTGCATGTGGACGATGCCGATGCCCTGGTTGCGGCAGCGGTTGCCGCTGGTGCGACCCTGGAGCGCGAGCCACAGGATGAATTTTACGGGGAACGTAGCGGCGTTTTTCGCGATCCGTTCGGTCATCGCTGGAATGTTGGCCACAGTATTGAGAAGGTCACGCCGGAGGAAATGCAACGACGTTACGACGCGATGTTTGAATCGTAATGGCGACTGTCATCCAAAACATCACGAAGTTGTAACATCCCGGTCATAGACTCGCGGCGAATCCCAGATCGGAGAAACCGCGATGAAAACACCAATAACGTTTCTGTTGACCCTCTCGCTCGCTGCCATGCTGACCGCTTGTGGCGGCGACGACAATGATGATAACGACTCCAGCTCCAGTTCAAGTCTTTCGTCCTCCAGCATCCCGAGCAGCTCAAGTTCTGAATCAAGCAGTTCAAGCTCTGAGTCCAGCAGCTCCAGTTCTAGCGCACCCGTGCTGGAAAAAATTTCCCTGAATTATCTCGGTCGCTACAGCAGCGGCGAGTTTGATGAAGCGGCCGCTGAAATCCCGGCCTACGACCCCGCCAGCAAGCGCGCCTTTATCGTGAATGCCCAGCAAGGCGTAGCCGAAGTGTTGGACATGAGCGCACCGGCAACGCCTGTCAGTTTAGGTGCCCTGGATGCCAACGATATCGCGGCTGGAGCCGTGGTTAATAGCATCGCCGTGCACGATGGCATTGTGGCCCTGGCCGTTGAGGCTGCTGTGAAAACCGACCCGGGTTACGTGGCTTTTTACCGTGCAGACGACCTGAGTGAAATCAGTCATGTCGCGGTGGGAGCGCTACCGGATATGCTCACGTTCACGCCCGATGGCAACTACGTGCTGGTCGCCAACGAAGGCGAACCGAGCGACGATTATCAGGATGACCCTGCAGGCTCCATCAGCGTGATTGATGTGACCGATATTGAGAATCCGGTTGTGGCTGAGGCCGGTTTCACCGCCTTCAACGACCAGGCCGCTGAATTGCGCGCGGCTGGTGTGCGTATCTACGGCCCCTACGCTACGGTGGCGCTAGACCTGGAGCCGGAATACATCGCTATCTCTGCCGATAGCAGCACCGCCTGGGCCACCTTGCAGGAAAACAATGCCCTCGCGAAGATCGACATCGCAACAGCCACCGTTACCGAGATCCTGCCCCTGGGCTTTAAAGATCACGGCGTGGATGGCAAGGGCATGGACACCAGCGATGATGATGGCTTGATCAATATCGATACCTTTGCCGGTATACGTGGCCTCTACCTGCCCGACGCTATTGCTGCCTACGAGGTTGAAGGAACCACTTATCTGGTGACCGCCAACGAAGGCGACGCCCGCGCCTGGGGTGAAGACAATGATGCCTACTGGGGCGGGGATGCCAGCCAGGGTTTCGTTGAAGAATTCCGCGTTAAGCACCTAGTTCACAGCGATGGCTTTGATCGCCGTGCCGGTGATGACCTGCCGCCACAGCTGCGCGAATTGGCAGCTGGCGCCTTGTTGAATCCTGAAACCTTTGCGTACTGTGGTGCGATTGCCGGTGATCCGGGCGATTGCCGCGCAGACGACATCCTCGGCCGCCTAAACATCACCTGGACTTTGGGCTACCGCACCGACGAAACCGGCGCACCGGTAATGTTCAACACCAACGGTGAAGTCGACCCAACCGGCGATCGTTTGATGTACGACGCCCTCTACTCCTACGGCGGTCGCTCCTTCTCCATCTGGAATGCCGATGGCGACCAAGTGTGGGATTCTGGCGACCAGATCGAACAATTCCTCGCTGGCGAAGACTGCATGCTCGGTTCAGCACGTGACATCCCCTGCGCTGACTACTTCAACACCGGTCACGACGAAGGCGACGCCATGGACTCCCGCAGCGACGCCAAAGGCCCGGAGCCGGAAGGCCTGACCATCGGCAAGCTGGGCGATAAAACCTTTGTATTTGTCGGCCTGGAGCGTATGGGCGGCATCCTGGTGTACGACATTTCCAACCCGGAAGCTCCCGTATTTATGGACTACCTGAACAGCCGCGAAGACTGGACCACCGAAGATCCGAGCACGGTATTGGCCGAAGTGGGTGACCTGGGACCGGAAGGCTTGGTATTTATCAGCGCCGCTGATTCACCCAATGGCACACCGTTGCTGATCGTGGGTAATGAAGTCAGCGGTACCACCGCTGTTTATGAGATTGAAGAGCATTTTGCGGCTGAATAATCGCGTAATTCGGATGGGGACTTATAAAGTCGCCACACGCACAATCTGAGTTTGGCGTTAGGGCTTTGGTTTCGAAACCCTCAAGTCAAGGACGACTTGAGGGAGCTACAGGGATGTATTCATGCGTTTTCGAAACCAAAGCCCTAATGACAAACGGACTACGAAGCGCGTTTTATAAAGATCCGTATCCTGTCATTGTTGTCCATTAATATCATTTCTGTTTTTGTATCTGGTCAACTAGACCCACCTACACCACTTCATTTGCCTGTCTCGCCTGAACAAGGCAAAATCAGCCTCCTTGTACACCCGATGTAACCGTTCAA
>CAMPIG010000580.1 GCA_946886255.1 uncultured Cellvibrio sp.
AGCGCCAGGGTCGAACCGATTTCTTCCATGGTGACACCATAAGCACCGGCCTTTTCGCGATTGATACTGACATTGATATTGGCTGCGCTGAAATTCAAATCAATCATATTAAAAATAAACAGACCGCTGGCATTGGCTGCTGTCTGCACTTCCTGCGCAACCGCATAAAGCGTGGGATAATCGCCAGGGCTGGTGATGACGAATTGCACCGGTAGTCCGCTCGATGCGCCGGGCAACGGTGGTAAAGCAAAGGGCGTAGCAGAAACACCCGGCATACTTTGTATCGGTGGTGACAAGCGTTTTAATAAATCCTGATCGCTCGCTTCGCGCTGACTCCAGGGCACCATTGGTGCAATAGCCAACCCCTGATGAGACGCCGGCACACCAGAGATAGTTAACGCCGTAACCACCTCTGGTTCTTTGGTTGCCATGGCGCTGGCTTTGGCCATATGCGTTTCAATGTAATCCAGGTTGGCATTATCCGGCGCCGTGGCCATCACGAATACAACACCGTTATCTTCCGCCGGGGCCAACTCATTGGTGATGATGTTGAACAAAAACGGCAAGCTGCCCAGCACGATTAGCGCAAAGACGACGAACACCATGCGCTTGGCTAACACGGCGTCTAACATACCTGAGTATTTTTGATCGAGTTTATCCAGAACCCGGTGTACTTTTGCTTCAAAATTATTGTCCTGATGAGTGTGCCGCAATAACTTTGAACTCATCATCGGCGATAAGGTTAGCGCCACAATACCAGAAATAAAAACCGCACCCGCCAGCGTTAACGCAAATTCCCGTAGCAAGGCACCGGTCAACCCATCGAGCAAAGCAATAGGTGCGTACACCGCTGCGAGGGTAATTGTCATGGTGATAACCGGCACCGCAATTTCCCGCGTGCCGATGATCGCGGCACGAAACGGGGTTTCGCCCATCTTCAGGTAACGATCAACATTTTCCACCACCACAATCGCGTCGTCGACCACCAGACCAATAGCCAACACCATCGCCAACAAGGTTAACAGGTTGATCGAAAAACCCATGAGTTGCATCAACATCGCAACTCCGACCAGTGACAGTGGAATGGTTACCACCGGAATCAATACGGCACGCAGCGAACCCATAAACAGGAAGATCACTACAACCACAATGATGACGGCCTCGGCGATCGTCTTCACAACTTCAGAGATAGATTCTTCGATCACCAGCGTTGCGTCATAGAGTAATTTCATTTCGATGGTATCCGGCATATTGCGCTGCAATTCCGGCAATTTTTCGCGCACGGCATGCGCAATATCGAGCGGGTTGCCTTTGGGAGTCGGGTCTATACCGATCAACACCGCTTCTTTGCCATCGGCGGTTGCGCTCAGCGACACACGTCCAGCAGCCATCTCTACCTTGGCAATGTCACGCAGGCGCACCACGCCGTTGTCCCGGGTTGCCACAATTAAACTGGAAAATTCTTCCACGCTGGTGAGGCTGGTCTGCACATCAACGCTATATAAAAACCAATCGCTTTTTATTTCACCCGGTGCTGCCTGGTAATTATTTGCACGCAACGCGCCCAGAACTTCGCGCGCGCTGAGATTCAATGCTGACATGCGTTGCGGGTCGAGCCAGATGCGCATTGCAAACGCACTGCCACCCATAAGATTCGCTTTGGCGACTCCTGGAATGGTGACCAACTGCGGTTGCACAACACGGTTGAGGTAATCAGTAATTTGACTGGCGTTAAGTTTGTCGCTGGAAAACGAGAGATACACAATGGACGTGGTTGAACCAGTACTGCGGGTGATCACCGGATCCTGCACATCAGCCGGCAATGTCGCACGCACACTGTTAACTTTGGCGAGTGTTGCGGCGAGCGCTGCGTCCGGATCTGAATCCAGTTGCATATGCACAGTGACAGTACTAATGCCCTGCATACTTTGGGATTGTACGAAGTTTATATTTTCTACTTCAGCAACCGCTTGTTGCAGCGGTTGCGTCACAAACCCCTGGATCAAATCAGCGCTTGCACCATAGTAGGCGGTGGTTACGGTAATCACCGTGTTGGTCAGCTCCGGGTATTGCCGCACCTGCATCTTGAATAACGCCTGGGTGCCCAGCAACAGAATCAATAGACTCACCGTAACCGCCAGCACCGGGCGGCGTATAAAAATATCCGTAAAACGCATATCGACCTCCTGGCCTTAACGCCGCGGTAATTGTTCGCGGGGTGCCAGCGTGTTGTCTTCGACAATATTCACGCGCGCACCATTGGAAAGTTTTAATTGACCTGACGTTACCACTCGATCACCGATAGATAACCCCTCGGTAATCAATGCATTACTGCCACTGCGCTGATCGACAACCACCGTGGCCAGGCGCACCGTGTCGTAGGTTTCTCCACCATCTTCCGGTGTAACCGTCTCAATCACATAGACTGTTTCGCCATAGAGCGTAAATGTAATTGCACTTTGCGGGATGACAATTTGATTGGCGAGCGTCGGCTGGAAAATTTTTACGGTGGCGTACATACCGGCGCGTAATAATTTATCGGCATTTGGAATCGTTGCCTGCACTTGCACCACACCGGATTTGTAATCTACGGC
>CAMPIG010000581.1 GCA_946886255.1 uncultured Cellvibrio sp.
GGCGACTCACAATGCATATCGATCACCGCGTAAAGACTGCAATAACATCATGCTATTCACCTACACTAATGGTCATTACCTTGGTTCCGGCCGATGGACTAATCGCTACCTCATCGCCGTTAAGTGTCACCCGCACGGCCGGCGCATTGCCAAGTTTTACACTGAATGGCGCTACGCCTAATAGCGAGACACTGCTGCCCGGTCGCTGCAATTCGGTGGCCAATACATCGCCCTGTGCATCACTCACTTCAAGCCAACATTCTTCGGCAAAGGTCAGCTCTAACCGGTCCAGGGTGCGCTCTGCCGGTGCAACAACGGACGGCTGTTCTTGTGGTATTGCTTCAGCGGCGGATTCTTCTGTCGTCGTTGTTTCTGCCGCATCAGCACTTTCAATACTGCCAGGTTCGGCATTTGTTGCAGATGTTGGTTCTTCAGTTAATTCGGCAGGCGTCACTACCGATTGAACAGACGTAGTGGGTACCAAAGTCTGCGGCACAACAGCCGATGGAACTACAGCAGGAGGAACCGCAACCGGTCGCTCCACCTGGTTATCAAAAAACCAGACAGAAATCAGCCATAAGCCAGCGAGCAATAGAATTAGCGCAGACACGAATACCCATAATTTTTTTGTGGGCGCTTCTTTACTAACGGGATATTGGGGTTCAGTCACCAAACCCTGCGCGGCGGCATATTGCTGATAGGCGGCGATAATCGGTGCGCTGTCGAGCTTAAGAAAATTGGCATATGCCCGCAGATAACCACGAATAAAAGTGTCGGTATTCAAGCGAAGGTAATCATCGCTCTCGATAGACTTCACCTTGGTTACCGTAATATGTAACTCCCGCGCAACCTGCTCCTGGGTCATACCCGCACGTTCACGCGCTTGCAGCAGCATAGCGCCCGGTGATACCGGCGTGGTGGGAAGGTCGTCTGTGGTTTGTTCAAATTCAGTCATTGGCAGCTCAATAACTCATCGTCTGTTTATATTCCAGATATTCTTTGGAATAGGGATAACGGTTTTTCAGCAACAATGCATAACTGGCTTCTTTATCCTTGTTACCGAAGATACGCTCGATGCGAATACCGAGCAACAAACTGCGCGCCGTGTGATTGCGCAGACTGGCGTATTGATCAAGGAAGCGTTTGGATTCCGCGTAATCTTTCTTTTGGAAATTAAGTTCCGCCAATTCGATGTAAGGGGCCGTTAATTTGGCGTTCAACAAATTGGCATGCGCGAAAGCGCTCTCCGCGCGGGCTGTATTGCCCAACTTGGTTGCCGTACGCCCAACATTCACCAGCACCTCAGCACGATCTGCGTAGGCGAGATCTTCGCCCGCCACCTCAAACTGCTCGAATGCCTCTTCGTAACGTTTTGCACGGTAGAGAAACAGACCAAAATAGTTACGTGCTTCAGTAAAACTGTTGTCCTGCCGCAGAACGCGGCGATATTGTTCCTCAGCCAGCTTAGGCTCGCCCTCTAATTCATATAAACGCGCTAACACAGCCGAAGCACCGGTAGAATTTTTGTCGATCTCAAACGCTTTTTTCAGGTGATGTCGAGCCGACTCCCGATTTTTCTTTTGCACATAACCGGATGCTAATTGTATATGCAACTCCAATGCTTTTTTTTCATCGACATTGGACACCTTCCGCCCTTCCATCTCGGTGACGCAGGCGGATAACATCAGAATACTCACCAGGACTAATAGACGTGTGACGACGGCAGACATCAAGTTGTGTTGCATTGTTTTCTCCAGCCTACGATTCAACCTGCAATTATTGTGCGATTATTTTTACCGGTTGCGCTTCATCAAAACGTGCGCGGTAGCGCTCGCTGCGTTTGGTGATGTCGTTGATGGCTCCCGCGAGCTGTCCGCAGGCCGCGTCGATATCATCACCGCGGGTTGTGCGTACCGTCGTAATATAGCCGGCTTCCATCAGGATGTCCTGGAAACGGCGCAAGGCATTATTGCTGACCCGCTTGTAATTGGACAGGTTGAAAGGATTAAACGGAATCAAATTGATTTTGACTGGTACATCGCGCAGTAATTCAGCCAACTGATGCGCATGATGTGGCCGATCATTAACCTGATCGATCAATGTGTATTCGATCGTGATTTTACGGTGCGTGTCCGGCATGGCCTGAATATAGCGCTTGGCAGAATCCAGCAGCATGGCGATAGGATATTTTTTATTGATCGGCACCAGTTCGTTACGCAACTCATCATTAGGTGCGTGCAAAGAGATTGCCAGGCAAGCATCGGTATACTGGCTTAAACGATCAAGCGCCGGCACGACACCGGATGTACTTAAGGTCACACGGCGTTTGGAGATGCCGTAACAGTTGTCATGCATCATCAAATTCATGGCATCGACAACGTTATCAAAATTTAACAAGGGCTCGCCCATGCCCATCAACACAACGTTGGTCACGCTACGCTGGGCATTGGCCTGCAATTGCCCGAAGGATTTTGCTGCAATCCACACCTGGCCGATAATCTCTGCCGCCGTCAGATCGCGGTTAAAACCCTGCTTTCCTGTTGCACAAAAACTGCAATCCAGCGAGCAGCCAACCTGGGATGAAACACATAA
>CAMPIG010000582.1 GCA_946886255.1 uncultured Cellvibrio sp.
ATTAAAATCGTCGAACAAAATATTTTCGCTGATGGCGACTGCCGAGCTGGATGAGATACTGGTGATTGAACTGGCAGAGCTGCTTACCGAGCTGTGACTGGATGATGATGGAATGCTACTGCTCATGGCGGAACTGCTGGATACGAGGCTGGAACTATTGCTCGCATCGCTAGATGAAGCCTGGCTGGATGTTGATGCGCTACCAGCGTCTGAGCCGCTGCTACCGCCACAAGTGCTTAACAATATCAATAATACCGGGATGCACAGCGCCGTTAATGGGGTGGAGTTGGATTTGCCGATGGATAACATGAAGGATTCCTTGCAGGTATATGCATTCATATTGACAACGTTGTCCATCGAAGTAAATTCCCTTCTGATAATTTACAACTGGAAGATCTGCCGGTTAATGAACCCAATATCGGCAGTTAGCGATGAGCGGAGATCTTTCATGCTCCGTCGGCAGCGACTTTTCATCTTCTGCGATGGCATTTGTCAAACGGCGGGGCGATAATCGAACCCGTTTTTCTTGCCGGAGTTTGTTGTGCGCACGTCGCTGATATTGCTTACCCTATTGTTTTCCTTACCCGCCTTCGCCAGCTGGCACAGTGACAACCAGGACATCATGGGCACCCGCGTGAGCGTCACCCTCTGGGCCGAGGATGACGCCAGGGGCAAGGGGGCGGTAGCGGCGGTGATGGATGAGATGCGACGCATTGATGCGGAGTTCAGCCCCTATATCGAAACCAGCCAGTTATCCCGCGCTAACCGATTGGCTCCCAAAGCCAGCGCTGAAAAGCCGCTGGGCATCTCCCCTGAATTGACCCGTCTGATTGATAAATCCTTGTACTACAGTCGCGTGAGCGATGGTGCTTTCGATATCACCTTCGCCTCACTCGGGCGTTACTACGATTACCGCGCAAAACTGAAACCAAGTGAACGCCAGGCGGAAGAGCTGTTGCCGGCGATTAACTATGAATTCGTCAAACTTGATAAAGCGGTGGGCACGCTCTATTTCACCCATCCCAAGGTTTACATCGACCTGGGCGGGATCGCCAAAGGTTACGCGGTGGATCGTGGCATTGAGATCCTGCAACAACGTGGCATCGCCCACGCCAATATTTCTGCCGGTGGCGACAGCCGGGTGATGGGCGATAAACTCGGGCGGCCGTGGGTTGTGGGTATCAAACACCCGCGCGCCGAAGATGGCGTTGCTATCAAGCTGCCCTTGATCGATTGTGCGATCTCCACCTCTGGCGATTACGAACGTTATTTTATTGATAGCGATGGCCAGCGGGTGCATCACATCCTCAACCCGCGCACCGGTAAATCCACGCAGGGAATTGCCAGTGTCAGCATTATTGGCCCGCAGGGGTTTGATACCGATCCATTGTCCACAACGGTGTTTGTGCTCGGGGTGGAAAAAGGCTTGCAGTTGATCGCGAAAATGCCCGGTTTTGATGCAATTATCATTACGACAGAAGGCAAGGTGCATTACAGCGAAGGGCTGGCGCCGCCGGAAGCGCTACCTGATCCACAAGATCAATAACAAATCGATTAGCACGCCAAAACTCGGCTATCCTAAGTGCTGGCGATTAATGAAGTCTGTGTATCGTGTTTGATCGAATGACAAAAATACCCGCCAGCGCAGGGTCAAGTGTGCTGGCGTTCACATCCAAGAATGTGTCGGGCTTCTAGAATGAGCCTCCGCTGTCGCATCTAACAACAGCGCGCGCTAATTGCTTCCGGAAATAACACCCGCAAAAAATAGAGTGGAGAGACGGTAATGATCACGACCTTGGGGAAGCTGCCAGTGCGATGGCTGGTGACGGCGCTGTTCCTCGTTTTCCTCTGGCAGCCCGCCAGCGCCCAAACCGGGGCGGGAGAATCCATGCAGCAGGCGCCCATTGCGCCGGAGCTGGAAAACCTTAAAGAAGCGGTGCTTACCCTCAACCGCGACCTGTTGATCCTTGAAGAAGAATTGCTCTACCCGGCCAGCAGCCAGGTGGCTATCTATATCTCTATGGACCTCGGCCAGTATTTTTCGCTGGATGCCATCAAGCTGGAGATCGACGGCCAATTGGTGGCCAGTGAGCTTTACTCGGATAAGCAAGTCGATGCGCTCTTCCGTGGTGGGGTACAGCGGTTGTATATCGGCAACCTCAAATCCGGTGAGCACGAGATCGCCGCTTTCTTTACCGGACGCGGTCCCCATCAGGATTACAAACGCGGCGCGAAATTGACCGTTAATAAAACCCAGTCGCCCCTGGTGTTGGAGTTGCGCATTGTCGACTCCACTGCCCAGTTGCAACCCGTCTTCGATATTAAAGAATGGCAGATGTAGTTTTCCTCAACCGATACGCACGGCAAGGGTTTGGCAATGCTGTAACGGCCGCCGCCTCGCGCTGGCGCCATGGATTGCTATCCATGGCGTTGTGCGCCTTGCCGATGGTAAGCCTGGCGGCAGAGGAACCTAAAACTACCGTGGCGGATTTGCGCTACGGGGTTTCCCTGTACCACTACTACCAGCAGGATTACCTCAGCGCGCTGACTGAACTGATGGTGGCGGACAGCCGCGACGGTATTCAGGGTCA
>CAMPIG010000583.1 GCA_946886255.1 uncultured Cellvibrio sp.
TAGTACGCAGAGAAGCGCATTGTCGGACAATCCTGCCATTTAGGCAAAAATGATTTGCGCAGCCAAAGCCATTAGAAATACCAACATAAGACTGATGACATTCGATGAACGTATTCGCCATTAACTCGCCTACCTATAACCCTTACGATTTGTTGCGGGTCTACACCTACTATCGGACCTTGTTGGGCGCCGTGCTGTTGTTAATGTTTCAAGGCGATATCGCCCGGAATGTTCTGGGGAATGATAACCCGGACATTTTTTTCTATACCTCCGCCAGCTATACCCTGATCAACTTCATCAGCCTTATCATGTTCTGGCGGGTGAAATTTCTGCCATCGCAGAAACAACTATTCAGCCTATTATTTATCGATCTTGTAGCCATTATCCTGCTGATGTATAGCAGTGGAGGAATTCTCAACGGACTCGGGTATTTGCTATTGGTGGCGGTGGCAGCGGGCGGCATGCTGTTACGCGGGCAAATCGCCATATTCTTTGCAGCATTGGCCAGTATCGCGGTCATTTCGGAAAGCACATACCGGTATTTCACTTCATCGCTCGACAATAAAGCGTTTTTTTCCGCCGGGTCGCTCGGTGCTTTGATCTTCATCATCGCCATTGCGTTTCAATACCTCACGCGCAAAATTCGCAGCAGCAATGAAGAAGCTATTGCACAGGCACAACATGTCGCACACCTGCAGAAGCTGGCACAGATGATTGTCGAGCGTATGCGTACCGGCATAGTGGTGTTCAACAAAAATCGCGGCATAGAACTGCTTAATAATTCCGCTCGTAACCTGTTGGGATTACCGCCTGAACAGACCTCGCGTTTGACCTTGCGCGATGTACCCGCCCTGGATCACAAAGTAACGCAGTGGCAACAGGCCAAAAAACAATACTCACCAATTCTAAAAATTGACAATGGTTTGAGCGATGAAGTAAAGATTAATTTTGCTCCACTGGAATCCGATGAAAATACGGACACCTTGATTTTTGTGGAGGACAACCGGGCCATTGCACAACAGGCACAGCAGCTTAAATTAGCTTCTCTCGGCCGTCTGACGGCGAGCATAGCCCATGAAATTCGCAATCCATTGGGCGCCATCAGTCACGCGAGCCAATTATTAGGAGAGTCTGAAAAACTGTCGCCCCATGACCAACGGCTCATAGAAATCATTGACAGTCACTGCAAACGCGTAAACCAAATTATTGAAAATGTTCTGCAGCTCTCTCGCCGCCGTATGGCTCAACCTCAGCAAGTTCAACTGAACAGCTGGATTGAGCATTTTATGGAGGAGTATAAAAACAGCCGGGCAGAACCTGCCGATATCAAAGTTATTTGTCTGGAACCCAATATTGTTGGTCAATTTGATACCGGCCAGTTACACCAGGTCATTACCAACCTATGCGATAACGGCTTACGTTACAGCAAAATCGCCGGTGGTAAAGCCAGCGTCATACTTGAAATTGGTGTCGATGAAAAATTACAGCGCCCCTACATCAATGTGATAGACAGCGGCCCCGGTATTGCGTTGGAAAACCTGAAACACCTGTTCGAACCTTTCTTTACTACTGAAAACACCGGCTCAGGCCTGGGGCTGTTTATTTGTAAGGAGCTTTGCGAAGCAAACCAGGCTTTTATACACTACCGTCGCACAGAGGACGGCAGTAGCTGCTTTCATATTCAACTTGCACACCACGAACGCGCTCTATAGTTTTCAGGGCAAAGATAAACGTATTACAAAATGGTATTGTTATGAGCAACAAACGCGCACTGGTTATTGACGATGAACCGGACATTCGCGAACTGCTGGAAATCACTTTGGGCCGAATGCAAATCGACACTGATAGTGTTGCCAGCGTTAAAGAAGCCCGGCAACATCTCGCTCAGCAACATTATGATCTCTGTTTAACGGATATGCGTCTGCCCGATGGCAACGGATTGGAACTGGTGGAATTTATTCAGCAACACCATCCTCGCTTACCTGTTGCCGTCATTACCGCCCACGGCAGTGTGGATACCGCTATTGAATCGATGAAAGCCGGTGCATTTGATTTTATCACCAAGCCGGTAAATCTCAGCGCGCTTCGCAAACTCGTCTCCACCGCGATTCAGTCCAGTCAACTGCCACCTGCAAAGATGCCCAACGACACGTTAATTATCGGGCAATCTTCCGCTATTCAGGATCTCACTCGTAGCATCCAAAAGCTTGCCCGGTCCCAGGCACCGGTGTACATCAGTGGCGAATCCGGCTCGGGCAAAGAATTAGTTGCACGCTCAATTCATGAGCTCGGTCCTCGCGCGCACAAACCCTTTATTGCAGTCAACTGCGGTGCGATTCCTCGCGAATTGATGGAGAGCGAGTTTTTTGGTCACAAGAAAGGCAGCTTTACTGGAGCGCACCAGGATAAACCCGGTTTATTCCAAGCAGCCGAAGGCGGGACATTATTCTTCGATGAAGTTGCCGATCTGCCACTCGACATGCAGGTAAAACTTCTGCGTGCCATCCAGGAAAAATCAGTGCGCGCTGTTGGTTCCGCCGAAGAAATTGCAACCGATGTACGGATACTCTGCGCTACACACAAGA
>CAMPIG010000584.1 GCA_946886255.1 uncultured Cellvibrio sp.
TGTGCCTGGATGATTTCCAGAGTATGGAACCTGGTATCGAAGCCGATGTTATCGAGCATTTATCCGCCTATAAGCACTGCATTTTACTTGAGCAGAAAATGACTGACCCTATCAAGGCTCATGTAGATCAAATTTATAACCTCACCGATACTGCAACCCCCACGCATTACCAGGCAAATCCCCTTGAAACCATGCGGCAGAGCATGGAGGTTACCAACAACCTGCTTAAACTCGCTGTTGCGCAAAACGCGCGTGTACTGCATGCATCCGTGAGCAACATTTATAGCGAATTCCAACAACTGGATAGCAGTCATCAATTGGACCCGATTCATCCACTCATCTGCCAGAAAGAAGCGCAGCGCAGCTCTGAAGCCTTGTGCGCGGATTATCGCCGCTTGCATAACCTAGACATCAGAGTTATGCGAATCACCAATGCTTTTGGCCCTCACTTACCGCTGGATAAAGGTTTGGTGCTTCCCGATATCATCGTAAAAGCATTGATGAACCAGCCAATTAATCTCTGTAACAATGCGGGAAAACCCTGTTCATTTTCGTATGTGGATGACCTGGTGAGCGCGCTACAACGAACACTGAATTCGTCATTACCCAGTGAGTGGGTTAAGTGCGGCAAGACATTCGAATTGTCTATTAGCGAGCTCGCCCACAAGGTTGTTGAACTGACCCAATCTTCATCTCCTATCAATTTTGCAGTACATCACAACAGCACAACGTCAAGAGAGAGGGCGCTGAATATCCAACGGAGTTGGCCGCAAAAAATGCAGTTGGAGCAAGGACTGATGAAAACGATTGACTATGTAGAACAGCAATTGCATAGCAACACGTTACTTGAGAACGCTATCAGTTTTGCGCACACCAAACGTTATCCCTTTGCCGTTCATGGCGGGTACTGATACACCTTAATGAACAGTCGTGCATGAGGATAAAGCCAACACCCTGACAGATTTACAGTTGGAGTACACATGAACACTGCCACCGCACACATTCTTGATGCGTTTATCGCACCAATAAAACCGAAATTGGGTTTCATCGGTATCGGACACGTCGGCACGACACAAATGCAGATGCTGATGGACGAACATATTGCCGATTGCTGCACACTCTATGATCCCTCGCTAGATGCGGCGAGCATGGCTGCAGCCATGCAATCCGGTATTACTGTCAGTAACAGCCTGGCCGATATACTTTCGCAAGACCTTGATGGCGTTGTTGTCGCCAGCCCTACTGCCATGCACGGCGACCACTGCATTGCCGCATTAAAAACCAGTAAAGCCGTATTCTGCCAACAACCGCTTGCACCAACCGTCGCGGAAACCCAACAAATATTTGAGGCAGCTCGCGCCACCACTAAACTGTTGAGCGTGGATTTTTCCTATCGTTATTTACCCGGTGTTGAAACGTTGAAGCAAAAAGTCGCTATGGGTGAATTTGGTGAAATCTATGCCGCCGATCTGGTCTTCCACAGCGCTTACGGCCCGGATAAAACCTGGAACTACAACGTGAGCACGTCAGGTGGCGGCTGTGTGATGGATCTTGGAGCTCACCTTATTGATCTGGCTATTTTTATCCTGGGAAACCGCGATATAAAGCAAGTCTCCAGCAATTTAATGCAGCGCGGCAAAGCCCTGCTCCCACCCTATGAAGCCACCGAAGATTATGCGACAGCCGAATTCCTGCACGGCAGGACACGCACTCGACTCACTTGCTCCTGGGGGATGCATGCGGGTCGCGATGCCATTATTGAATTACGTTTTTATGGCACGCTGGGCGGAGGCTCCATCACCAATGTAAATGGATCTTTCAATGATTTTGAGGTGCATCAGTTTGCTGGAAATCGGCGTGAAAATATTGCGCGGGCGACCGGTGAACATGGCGGTCGCGCGCTAATCGACTGGGCAAAAACCCTGTGTAGCACCAATCGCTTTGATCCTGATATAGAACAGATTATTCAGGTCGCCGATGTCGTTGACCGAATTTATTGCCGCTAAATTTGCGGCAGCGATTGCCGTAATTAATATCATCACAGGATATGGATCATGAAGCCACTGAACATTGTTGTATTTGGTTTATCGATCACCTCAGCATGGAACAACAGCCACGCAACGACTTACCGTAGCCTGATAAAAGCCTTAGCCAAACGAGGCCACAGGATCACCTTCTTTGAAAAAAATACGCCTTCCCATCAACAATACCGGGATCTCCCCAGCCCCTCGTTTTGTGAAACCATTTTGTATCACTCTGTTGCTGAGATAGACGATTACCGTTTAACACTGGCAAAGGCTGATCTGGTTATCCTTGGCTCGCGCGTTACCGATGCCGAACTCCTGTCGAAAAAAATCACGCTATTCTCACCGCCGTGTTTTGCTTTCTATGATCTCGATACACCGATGACATTGGAGAAATTGCAGCATGGCGATTATGAATACCTGACACCCAACATGATTACCCGCTTTGACCTATATCTATCGTGCAGCGCAGGGCCAGTGCTTGACCTGTTGGAGCAAAAATGGGGGGCATTGCGCGCGCGGTCTTTGCTATTTGCCATTGATCCTGATTGGTACCACCC
>CAMPIG010000585.1 GCA_946886255.1 uncultured Cellvibrio sp.
TCAGTAGTACTATAAACTCTCTGTTTCAAAAATCTTTAACAGAGCAAGAAATAGCTTTCATCGTTGAAGAAATGAAGTCGCAAAAATTTATTTCTATAAACGAAAAAAAGGTGGTATACATTTAGAGCCCTATAATCAGGTAACCGAGGACATCCGGCCCAATCCCCTGCTTGCGACTCCGGACAGGGCGTTTCACTCAGAGTAGTGAAGCTTGATTACTAAGGACTGGCTTCGGGTCGTACCAGCTCATACCGTACCGGGCGCACACAACTCGTAAATCAAAACTTCAGTCATCCGGCTGAGGCCCATTTCCCCATATTAAAGCTATAGCAACATAGGACAATTTATGCACATTTTAATAGGATTGATAACAGCAGTAGCTGGTTTGATTTGGGCCTTGCATAGCTTGCAAAATTCTGGAGTAAATCTTAACGCATTCAACCCATTTACCTGGATGCGTCGTCGAAAATGGGAAAAGCAGCTTGGTATAAAACCTATGCATGCACTAACAAGCTCAATGGACGCAGCGGCATTATTGGTGGTAGCTGTGGCTAAGGAACACGGCGACATAACAAGAGAATCAAAATTAGAAATACTTTCTCTCTTCGAAAAAGAATTCGGGGTTAAAAGAAACAGATCCATCGAAATGTATTCTTCTTCTGTTTATATGCTTCAAGGCGCACTAAATATGGCTGATGAAGTTCGGCATATACTAAAACCCAGCAAAAAGGACTTCGGAAAGAATCAAGTCACAAAACTACTTGATATGTTAAATAAAGTAGCTTGCCTCGAAGACACTACTGAAGGACAAAAGGCAATTATCAAGACTGTAGAGCAAGAATTGACGTTTAAGGACGAGCAGCCGGAAAAGTGGTAGGTATACCAGGCATTGTAGATCTCATGCAATGGGGGGGAAGGCGTTATATAACCAAGGAAAATAATGAAAATCAAAATCATTGTCTCCGGAGTGACCGCTCTAGCCATTGGCGGCGTTTTTATAGCATCTAAACTTCAACTTGAAGAAACTGTTATCAGTGCTCGATATGAGATGCTTGCCTGTGAAGGCTGCTATCATATGACCATCGAAAAAAGCAAAGACGGATATCTGGATGGCGAGACGATTATTCCAATATCAAATAGGATAGATATCGAACAATTAATCGACAGCATTGCCATAACAAAAGACCCCTTATGTCTTCGTGGCAAGCCTTATCGGTTTAACTGGAACCTCTTTGGTATTGATCCGGGTGGAAAGCGATTTGAGGTGACGGAGAAATTAAGCCCTACAGCCTGTTCTGATTTTTAGCGCAGCCCTGAAATAAAAAATAATTATACAAGCATTGTACCGGCAGACAGGTAAACGCGACGCTCACTCTAATAGAGGACATATGGAAACAATCAGGCTTGAATATTCAAAGCCACTAATCAAGAAAGCTATTCAGTTCTACTGGTGGCGCCATGTAGGATTTGTATTTATTTTGGCTACTATAGCCATGGCAGGTTTTTTCATTTATCGCATATTAAATGGTGATCGCACATGGTTAGTCGGTTTGGTGGGGGCTGTTATTTTTATAGCGTTGTCTGTGATGATGGCTTCTTACTTTGTTCATCTGACTAGATCACTTGAAAAATTACGTGCCATGGGCAAACCGGAGGCAGTACTGGAGCTTGAAAATAGTAAATTTCGAATCTCTTCCGGTGCAGCGAGCTCTGAAATTGAATGGTCACTCATCAATCAAGTATGGCGCTTTGATGAAGTCTGGCTCTTGTTCTTTAGTGGCGGGGAGTTTATGACTCTTCCAACAAGCAATATTAGCAAAGAAAACATAGAGCTTATTCTCTCCAAATTTGAACAAGTGGGCGCAAAAATTGTGTAACACTCGCAAGCTCCCGCCGTACGCTCAAGTGATTAAGTTAGCCTCAAAAAAATACTGGGAAAAATTCTTATCTATTCTGATTTTATTCACGTCCGTAGCTGTTGCAGAGGAAAGCACCTGCTATGGAACCACTTCTGATGGAAGATTAGAAAGCGGGGTTAAACTTCCTGCGTCAGGAACTAACTTTGAAGGATATAGCACAATAGCGAGAGCAGCTGGTCGAACCTATGTTCATTCCCATGTAAGTGAAATCATTCTAGCTGCATACAAAAGTCTCGAAACCACAAATCCAGATAAATTATTTAAATATGCCGAAACGGGTTTTGAAGAGGGTGGGCAGTTTAAACCTCACAAAACTCACAGAAATGGCCTGTCTGTAGACTTTATGGTTTCAGTCATAGATAAAACTGGCAAGTCCGTCCATTTACCGACTCATCCCTTTAACAAATTCGGTTACAACATTGAATTTAGCAATGATGGAACTTATGAGGAATTCACGATAGATTATGAGGCAATGGCTGCCCATATTGTCGCGCTGCATAAAGAGTCGATAAAACGAGGCTATGATTTGTGGCGGGTAATCTTTGACCCACAGTTGCAACCGAACCTATTCAAAACCAAACATGGGAACTATCTGGCTAAAAATATCCAGTTTTCAAAAAAACCTTCTTGGGTACGGCATGACGAGCATTATCA
>CAMPIG010000586.1 GCA_946886255.1 uncultured Cellvibrio sp.
GTGTCGATTGTCGGTACCTTTGCGTTGATGTGGGCATTCGGTTTCTCAATCAACACCTTGTCATTATTCGGGCTGGTATTGGCTATCGGTATCGTGGTGGATGATGCAATTGTGGTGGTAGAAAACGTTGAACGAAATATCGAAGAGGGTTTATCACCGCTTGCTGCAACCTACAAAGCCATGCAGGAAGTAAGTGGGCCGATTATTGCGATTTCGTTGACGCTGGTAGCAGTATTTGTACCCATCGCCTTTGTAAGTGGTTTAACCGGTCAATTCTACAAACAGTTTGCGTTGACCATCGCGATCTCGACGGTGATTTCTGCCATTAACTCGCTGACACTCAGCCCGGCGTTGGCCGCACTCCTGTTAAAAAGTCACGATGCGCCTAAAGATCGATTGACCCGTATTATGGATAAAGTCTTTGGCCGTTTCTTTGGCTGGTTCAATCGGAGCTTCACACGCAGCTCCGGTAATTATTCCACCAGCGTCGGAAAATTATTGGGTCGCAAAGGTTTAACCGTTGGTGTGTACGTCATCCTGTTGGGCATTATCGGCATTGGCTTTAACACCATTCCCAAAGGTTTTGTGCCGCCCCAGGATAAACAATACCTGATCGGCTTCGCACAACTACCAGATGGCGCCACGCTGGATCGTACCCAGGCTGTCATTCGTGAAATGGGTGAAATCGGTCTAGCAGAAGAAGGCGTAGAAGCGGCCGTGCAATTTCCCGGTTTGAGCATCAATGGCTTTACCAACAGTTCCAGTGCCGGCATTGTGTTCTTGACCCTCGATGCGTTTGATCAACGCGCAGGCGACGAACTTTCTGCCAGCGCCATTGCACAAAAATTGCAAATGAAATACGCGGGTATTGAAGAAGCGTTTATCGCCATCTTCCCGCCACCACCTGTACGTGGTTTGGGAACTACCGGCGGCTTTAAATTGCAAATCGAAGACCGCGCCGGTTTAGGTTATGAAAAACTGGCGGAAGTGGTTGCCCAGGTGCAACAAAAAGCCTGGCAAACACCGGAGCTGACTGGTGTGTATTCCAACTACAAAATCAATGTGCCGCAACTCTTTGCCGATGTAGATCGCACCAAAGCCAAACAACTAGGCCTGAACGTCAAGGATGTGTTTGACACGATGCAGGTTTATCTGGGTTCCCTGTATGTGAATGATTTCAATCAATTCGGCCGCACTTATCAAGTTATTGCGCAAGCTGACGCGGAATTTCGTAACACCGCCAGCGATGCATTGAATCTGAAAGTACGCAACGTCAATGGCGATATGGTGCCGCTGGGCTCGGTGTTAAGCATGGAAGAAAGTTACGGCCCCGAAAGCGCGACGCACTATAACGGTTACCTCGCCGCCGACTTGAATGGCAACGCTGCGCCAGGTTATTCCAGCGGTCAGGCACAGGATGCGATCAGCAAGATCCTCGCCGAGACACTGCCGCCGGGTATGGTGTTTGAATGGACTGATCTGACGTATCAACAGGTCTTGTCCGGTAACACTGCCTTCATTATTTTCCCGCTGTGTTTGCTGTTGGTGTTCCTGGTGTTGGCAGCGCAGTATGAAAGCCTGGCCCTGCCGCTGGTGGTGATTTCAATTGTGCCGCTGTCTATTCTCGCCGCGTTGTTCGGTGTGTGGGTAACCAATGGTGACAACAATATCTTCACGCAAATCAGTTTGTTTGTGTTGGCAGGGCTCGCCAGTAAAAACGCGATTCTGATTGTGGAATTTGCACGGGAACTGGAACAGCGCGGCATGGAAACCTATCAAGCGGCTATTACTGCCAGCCGGATGCGTCTGCGTCCCATCCTGATGACATCCTTCGCCTTTATTATGGGTGTGTTACCCATGGTGTTCTCCTCCGGAGCCGGTGCGGAAATGCGTAACGTGATGGGTATTGCGGTCTTCTCCGGCATGTTGGGTGTGACCTTCTTCGGTCTATTCTTTACGCCCATCTTTTATGTGTTACTGCGCCGTCTGGAAGGCAACCGCAGTTATCTGATTGAAGGCAAGGAACTTGACCCTGCGCAGCTGCCAGCTGCATCCAAGAAGGAGATTCACGCATGATTTTGTCAAAGAAAATAGTAAGCGCAGGGCTCCTTGCCCTGCCGCTGTTGATCAGCGCTTGCAGCAGCTACAAAAGTGTTGATGACGCATCAGCTGCTGCACGTTTACCGGAAACGGCTGAAACATTTGCACTTGACGGTCGTTTTAATCATGAACAACCGGTGGCGGATTGGTGGGCCCAATTACACGATGTCGAACTGAATCAACTAATTGGCAATGCCCTCGCGCACAATCACAACATCCGTATTGCCCAGGCGTCATTGGAAGAGTCGCGGGCACTGTTGCGCAACAGTCGCTACGATTGGTTTCCCACCGTAGAGGCGGAAGTTAACAGCACACGGCAAAAACTGAGTAGTGAACTGGTGCCTGCTGGTGGTCAACGGATTAATGAAACCTATCAGGCCGGTTTCGATGCGAGCTGGGAGTTGGATTTATTTGGCCGCATCAATAACCAGGTGAAGTTGAGTCGCGCACA
>CAMPIG010000587.1 GCA_946886255.1 uncultured Cellvibrio sp.
AAACTGTAAAAAAATGTAGAAGTGTGATGAGCGGCGCATGACATTTGTCATTGGCGTTTAATGACATTCGCAACTGTCGCATGCGTGGCATCTGTTGCACTCTATCCATGATGTCTGCTGTTGTTCGTTGTTTGGTACGGGGTTCGATGCAGGCTTCAGCCACCCTTAATCTTTGGCGGTTGCTTGCGGCCGCCTTTTTTATGAGTAATAACGCTCTGCTGACAACGGATGTCAGTCGGCTGTGCGTATACTTGTCGATAGTGTGATGCTGGCAGGGAAGACTTGGTTTTGTCGGGTAAGGGTGTTTTAATCGACGACTATTGGCACCTCTGGTTAAACACTCGTTAGGGACTTATTTGTGAACGATAAAAGTGATCTGCTGGCGCAATTGCGCATTGACCACAATGACAAAAATGTTGAGAGCCATCGGTGGCGTTGGATTATCGGAGCCTTGGTTGTTGTACTTCTGGTGACAGGCGTTATCTGGTTCGTTACCAAACCTGATCCCCTGCAAGTGCGTGTGCAAATGGCGCGAATGGCCGTGATTGACCCAGCCTCCGCCAGCGTGCTGGACGCCACCGGTTATGTAAAAGCGCGGCGTTATGCCACGGTATCATCCAAGGTGACCGGCAAGGTGATGGAGGTATTGGTAGAAGAAGGGATGAGCGTGGAAAAGGATCAGGTTGTTGCGCGCCTGGACGACTCCAACACGCGCAAGACGCTGGCGCTTTATCAAGCGGAACTCGTATCCGCCAAAACCCAGGTTGCTGAAACACGCGCACGGTTAACCGAAGCAAAATTAACCTGGGAACGCACGACCGAACTGGCGGCCAAGCAATTGGTCAGCCCCGCCGAACTGGATCGCGCAAAAGCCAATTACGATTCCTTGCAAGCGCAATTGGCCAATCGTGAAGCGGGTGTGGTATTGGCGGAGCGTCGCATCGCTATTGAGCAGCAATATCTGGACGACCTGGAATTACGCGCACCTTTTGCCGGTGTGGTGATCAGTAAGGATTCGCAGCCCGGTGAAATGATTTCCCCAGTGTCTGCCGGCGGCGGTTTCACTCGCACGGGTATTTGTACCCTGGTTGATATGGCCTCGCTGGAAATCGAAGTCGATGTCAACGAAGCTTACATTCAGCGCGTGCGTCCGGAGCAGGCGGTGCAGGCAACATTGGAAGCTTATCCGGATTGGAAAATCCCTGCGCGGGTGATTGCCATTATTCCCACCGCTGATCGGCAGAAAGCGACAGTGAAAGTTCGCATTGCCTTTCAGGAGCTGGACCCGCGCATCCTGCCCGACATGGGCGTGAAGGTAGCGTTTATGAGTGGTGAACCTGCCGGTCAGGGCGTCGCGCAACAACAGGGCATTCGTGTGCCGGCTTCGGCAGTAAGAACGCAAGGTGGCGAGCGCATCATGTTTGTAGTGAAAAACAATATTGCTCACCAACGTGTTGTGCAGTTGGGGGGCAATTTTGGCAGCGAGATGTATATCACCAGCGGCCTTAATCCCGGCGAAGATTACGTGGTGGAAATGCCGATCGATCTAGAAGACGGCGATCAGGTGGTTTTCTAAGCACGCCTTTTTAAAAAAAATAATAGTGAGCAAAGTAAAACAATAGCGAGTTTTAACAATAACGATTTAACACACATCTAATACAGTGGAGGTCATGGGCTATGTCCGCACCCGAATCATCGGAAGTACTGGTCAAGTTGCATCAGGTAGGCAAGTCCTACAAAAAAGGCAAGGAATTGGTCAAGGTGTTAGCCAATTTAAATCTCGATATAAAGC
Source organism: uncultured Cellvibrio sp. (assembly GCA_946886255.1). Next base: position 1,793 of record CAMPIG010000587.1, read on the forward strand.
GCGGCGATTTTCTCGCATTGATGGGGCCATCCGGCTCCGGTAAGACCACCTTGTTAAATTTGTTGGGCGGATTGGACAGTCCCACCGAAGGTGAATTAAGTATCGCCGGGCAACGCATCGATAAATTCTCCTCGGCACAATTAACACGTTGGCGCGCGCGCCACGTTGGTTTTATCTTTCAGTTTTACAACTTAATGCCAGTGCTGACCGCCGAGCGTAACGTGGAGCTGCCGCTGTTGTTAACTAATCTCTCCAAAAAACAACGTATGCAACACGTTGCTGCAGCGCTGGAGTTGGTCGGATTGAGCGAGCGCGCCAAACATTATCCCAGCGAATTATCCGGCGGTCAGGAGCAACGCGTCGCCATTGCGCGCGCCATTGTGTCGGACCCGGATTTATTATTGTGTGACGAACCCACTGGTGACCTGGACCGCGCCACCGCGGATGAGATTCTGTCGTTGTTGCAAGAGCTGAACGAAAAACAACAGAAAACCATCATCATGGTAACCCACGACCCGCGCGCTGCGGACCACGCCAAACAGACCTTGCATCTCGATAAAGGCTCTTTGATTACAGGAGCATAACGATGAAATATCTCTACTTTATCTGGAAGAACCTGGGGCGCAAAAAAATGCGCACCCTGCTGACGATTCTATCGATCACCATCGCCTTTTTATTGTTTGGTTTATTGCGTACCTTGGGCGGTGCATTCGAAATGGGCACGGAATTATCCGGTGAAGATCGCCTGGCGACCAT
>CAMPIG010000588.1 GCA_946886255.1 uncultured Cellvibrio sp.
CAACACCGCGCGTTTCCGTGTTGGCGCCATTCAGGAAAAATTGTCCGGCACCGGCACCCACAGCCTCCAGTGCATCTCCCAAAGTACCGCTGGGATCGTCGGCACCGCTTAAGCGATTACTGATCACAATACGGTCATCAATATCTATCGCGTAGTAGTCCAACGTAATGGTTAAACGATCAACCGGCGTTAGCACAAAACCCGCGCTGTAATTGGTTGATTCTTCTTCTTTCAACTGCGGAATACCAATGGCTTGGGCCAGTTCGCTGTCATTGCGGAAGGTACCAACCTCCACCAGAATTTGGGGGCCTCCGGGGTCAGCGGGGTTGGTGACAAACTGCGTGCCGATATTGTTGAAATACAATTGTTGCATGGAGGGCGCACGGAAACCGGTACTCGCTGCAGCGCGTAAACGCAGGATGTCGTTCACCGCCCAATTTGCACCCAGTTTGAAATTGGTAGTGTTGCCGAAATCTTCGTAATCATCAAAACGAACGGCAGCGGTTACCAATACGCTGTCGGTTAATTGATAATCAGCGTCGACAAATGCCGATATCACATTGCGATCTTCATCGACTGCTGACCCCGGAGCAATGCCAGGAAAGCCTTGAATGCCACCACCGGCATCCTGCGGGTACAAGGCGACCCCACCGTTTTCCAGATCAGTGTCGTAGTCCAGATACGCGTATTCCTCACCGGGATTGATTTTGTAGTCGTCAATTCGATATTCAAAACCCGTCGCAATAGAAAGATCGCCAAAGGTGTTATCGAAATCAATATTGAAGGTTTGTAATCCCAATTCCAGACCGTAGGCATACGCAGAACGTGGGATGCTACTGCGAATGTCGTCGTCGGATAAACCTTCCTCGAAATTCAGGTAATTGACGTAGGAATAGTTAATGGAGTTGCTGGTATCATAATCAATTTCATTGCGTCCATTGGTATAGGACACATTCATATCCCAACCGTTGGCGAACTCAACACGGTAACCAACACTCGCTGAAAAATCATCGATTTGTGAATTGATATGCGGCAGAAAACCCATGGGAATAACATTGTCACCGTCATCCAGCGCGGCTGAATAACCTGAGCTGGGATTGCGGTATAAAGCACCGGAGGTCGCTTCGCGTTCGGAGTAAGTCACAAATCCGTACGCCTCACCCGCTCCCACATCAACAGCGCCATTCAGTATCAACGCCAATTGATCCGAATCGGCATCGCCGATGCGATACACATCTCGATTAAAATCAATTTCACGTGGGTCGGCAGCTTCGACAATCCCGTTATCATCGCTATCTACACAACCACCAAAAACACAGTCCCCCGGCATGCCTGCACGGTTGGTTCTGCCACGATCACGGAAGTTCAACGTCATGTTGATATAACCCGTATCGCCCAGATTAAAGCCTTTATTGACATCCAGGTTGATGGTTTCACCATCACCTTCGGAATACTCACCGTAGTAGGCGCTGACGTTACCGCCTTCATCAGCATCCCTGAGCACAATATTAATCACACCCGCTATGGCATCCGAACCGTATTGCGCCGCTGCGCCATCGCGCAAAACTTCAATGCGCTTTATCGATGCAGCAGGAATTGCGTTCATATCCACTCCAGCCGTGCCGCGCCCTACAGAGGTGTTGATGTGAATTAATGAAGCTTGATGGCGACGTTTGCCGTTAATTAACACCAGCGTTTGGTCTGGCCCTAATCCGCGCAGGGTCGCAGGGCGCAGTGCATCGGTACCATCGCTGATAGTGGAAGACGAAAAATTAAATGACGGTGCCAGACTTTGCAGCATGCGCCCCACTTCCGTCTGCCCGGTTTTTTCCAGCGCTTCCGTATCCAACACATCCACAGGCACAGGTAGATCTTCAGCGGTACGCCCACGGGTTCTGGTGCCGACAATAAGTAACTCTTCTACCGCCTGGGGCTGATCATTCGGCGCATTTTGCGCCTGTGCAATGACACTGCTGATAGCCAGCGGTAATGGCAATAGGATGGCAGCAAATAAAGATGTGGAAAGTTTTTTCGATACTGGACGGTAAGAATGATGAGTGTGTTGATCCAACTGCGAACAAAAAGCGGTGTGATTTGACATGCATGCGCTCCAATAATCCATGAGGTTTGTCAGTTGCAGCTTTCGATTATCATTTTTTGATAATCAGCTGCATCGCTCGCTACCATAAATTCATCTATGACAGAGTGATAATATTTTTTCCATCTTTAAAGCGAAACGTTAGTTGTTCATTGTTATATAAAACGCGCATTTTAAACAATAACAGATAAAAGCCGTGACCCAAGTCAAACAACCGCTAGAATCATGGCTATTTTTGGCCAGGTTTTTTAATTTCATTGGTTATTTTTAAAAAATAACCGGATGTTAATTTTTGTTTTGTCGCATTAACTTGCAATACCCGCTCCATTTCAACACGACGGAAGACTTTTTCTCTTCTGCAAACATCAGTATCATGTCAGCCTATTCCACATCCTCGTTAAATAACAATGAAAGGACTACCCAGTGCATCCTGTAACCAAGCCCGCTACT
>CAMPIG010000589.1 GCA_946886255.1 uncultured Cellvibrio sp.
CCGTGGTAACCCTGCTTGGCGCCGCCGCCGAATTCGCTGATAAACACCGGCTTGTTGTAAGGAATTTCCCAAGTGACGTGTTCCGCTTTTTCCGGCAAGCCGTCGTACCAGCCGATGTATTGGTTAAAACTCACCAGATCAACGAGCTCGGCCAGTGGATCTTCCACTACAGCAATGTTGGGGTTATCGCTGCGATAATGTTTTTCCATCGCGGCGCTGAGCAAACGGGTGTTATCCAGTGAGCGCGCTTTTTTAGCCAAGCGGGCGAGAAAATGATTGCGCGCATCGGACACGGGGGTTTCATTGGCGAGTGACCAGATGATGACGGCCGCGCGATTTTTATCACGTTCGATCATCGCGCTGAGTTGATCTTCTGCATTTTGGTAAGTGGCTTCGTTAGTCCAATTGATGGTCCAGTAAACCGGAATTTCCGACCAGACCAACAGCCCCATTTCATCGGCGAGGCGCACCATATCTTCATTGTGCGGATAGTGGGCGAGACGCACAAAATTCGCGTTCAAATCCTTAGCCCAAAGGAGTAATTGTTTTGCCTCTCCCTTGTTGCGCACACGCCCGCCGCCTTCAGCAGAATATTCCTCGTGAACAGAAATGCCGCGCAGAAACAATGGATCGCCATTCAGCAGCAATTGTTTTCCTTTGGTGGTGATCGTGCGTAAGCCGATCTTATCGATCAACTTGTCTGCGCCTGACTGGAATTCAATGTTGTAGCGCTGGGGATTTTCTTGTGACCAGAGCTGCGCATCGGGCACCGAGAAGCGGAAACTTGCCTGTCCGTTTTTATCTGCCTTGAGTGTTTGTTTGATATTCAATTCAGGCAGGGTCAGCTGCACTGTTTCCCCACCTTTGGCACCGTCAAGCAATACACGGCCGGCCACCGTTTTATTTTCCAGTGACGTCAATGCAGCGGTGTAGTCGCGAATAAATGTTTTCGGTACAACCACCAATTGCACGGTGCGTGTAATGCCACCGTAGTTCCACCAGTCGGTGTTTAGCGTGGGCACGGCATCGGCGTGACGTTTGTTATCAACCTTGATGACCAGCGAGTTATCTTTCGCTTTTATCTTGTCGGTAATTTCATAGTGAAACGGTGTGAATCCACCGACGTGGACGCCCAGTTTTTTCCCATTTAAATACACGTCTGCCCGGTAATTTACCGCACCGAAATACACAAAGGCGCGATCTGTGTCTTGCATAGCCGGTGCATCAAACTTTTTGCGATACCAGACGCTGCCTTCGTAGTAATAAAGTTTTTCGTTTTGCGTATTCCAGTCACCCGGGACTTGCAGAGTGGGCGCTTTATCAAAATCGTATTCCACCAGGTCGGTGGATTTTTGCATCTTCGAGTCGGTAAAGAAGGCGTTGACCGAGGGGTTTTCCTGTTGGTCAAAGGGCTCATAACGGTAATTGTAAAAACCGTTTTCATAGGGATCGACAATGATGCGCCATTCGCCGTTGAGTGAGTGGGTGTCGCGTGTATAAACCTGTAACGCCGTGTCAGCCGCGTTTGCTGTTCCGCTGAACAACAAGGCAAGCCACCCCAGGCTATGAATGATTTTTTTCACAGTGAGTCTCCCATTATTATCGGGTTATTGTGCGGATGTTCTCGCCCCTCTGGTGTGGGCTTGTGCAGGTATCAATTTATGCAGAGATCAATAGGCCACAAAGCCTAACAGCTCAGGCTTTGTTGCGGGAAATTTTTTACCAACCTTAATGGGTGGGCCGCCGCTGCGCAATGCACCTGTTGGCTTGAATCACGATACCGTCGGTTAGGCGGCGGGCGTATCCAGTTGGAATTGCAGGCGCGCCAATTGTCGATAGAGTGTATTTTCCGCCAGTAATGTGGTGTGTGTGCCGCTCGCTACAATCCGCCCGGACTGCAGCACCAGGATGCGGTCCGCATTCACCACAGTAGAAAGCCGGTGCGCGATCATCAGTGTGGTGCGATTTTTCATTAAATGTTCCAGCGCTTGCTGCACGACCTGCTCGCTGTTGGAGTCCAGTGCGCTGGTGGCTTCGTCGAGTAACAGGATCGGACGGTCGGCGAGAATCGCACGGGCGATGGCGAGGCGTTGCTTCTGTCCGCCGGACAGCCGAATGCCGCGCTCGCCGAGAAACGTATCCAGGCCCTCCGGCAACGCCTGGATAAATTCCATCGCGTAAGCCGCCTCGCACGCGGCGATGACGTCATCGTCATGGGCATCCGGTCGTGCATAGCGCACGTTATCGCGCACACTGGTGGCGAAGATCACCGGGTCTTGTGGCACCAAGGCAATGTGCCGGCGCACGTCATTGAGGTCAGCCGTTGTTAAGTCGATGCCGTCGATACAAATCTTGCCCGCCAAAGGATCGTAAAATCGTTGCAGAAGTTGAAATACCGTAGTTTTGCCTGCACCAGAAGGACCGACCAATGCCACCTTTTCACCGGCGGCTATCTCCAGATCAAAACCATCGAATACCAGAGTGTCCGGGCGGGTGGGATAGGCAAAACGTACCTGCTGCATGCTCACAGCACCGCGCGCGGG
>CAMPIG010000590.1 GCA_946886255.1 uncultured Cellvibrio sp.
ACCACCTGCTCATTGCCTTCGAGCGGATAGAGATAGGTGATCTTATAACCCACTGCGACGCCGAAATTACGCACATGTAATGTGGTCTGATACGCAATACGCAGGATGTCTTCCACTTCGGTTTGCTTGAGGTTGTCATGACGCACGGCAAAATAACTGCTTAAACCACTCGTTAAATGCAACACACGATTCAAGTGTTGCTCACTGCGGGTGCGCAAATCGGTAGCAAAAGCCAATGCGTCAATACGATCGCTTTTTGCAAGATTGTGTTGATGCATCGAGAGCGTAATCTCAGCCAATAACACAACGATCACAAAAACAATGATAGGAATACTGAAGATAAAGCCGGGTTCTGAATAGTGTCTCAATCGCTATAATTCCATTACACCGCTGGTGGATAAATCAGTAATCTGCTACTGCCTGTTACTGATTGTTCCGGCAATCATAATCATCTTGACGATCTATGAGAACTCTTAAGTTACGCACCACTTTTTAACAAACGCAGCGAAGTGCGCTAAGCATATGATTGAGTTAATGTATTTTTCTATTAACGAAAATTCGTTGTCGGAATATTTAACAATCTTTGCAAATATGATGCACCCGGATAAAAAAACTCCCGCCGGAGCGGGAGTTTTTTCGAACCGTCAGGTTCAGTTGCACACTGAGCCGGTTACTGTCGGTGTAGCGGCATTACCGGAACCACCCTTGGTTCCCTGGAAGCCAAATTCTACTGTTTGCCCCGGTTGAATCGCACCGTTCCAACTGATGTTGGTGGCTGTGTAGGGATTGCTGCCCGATACATTGGCATTCCAGCTGCTGGTTACACGTGAACCATCGGTGTAATTCCAGCTGACATTCCATCCATTAATAGCACTGCTGCCATCGTTGGAAATGCGAATCGCACCGGTGAATCCATCGCTCCATTCGTTGGTGATCACATACTCGCAATTGCCGCCGGTGTTACCGGTGGAGCTGCTTGCTGCACTGCTGGCAACGCTGGAAGCAACCGAACTGGAGGGCGCGCTGGAAGCTGGTGTCGATGATGTACCACCGCCGACAATGCCATAAGGCGCCGGTTGTGAACTACAGGTACTGGCTGCGATACAACTGCGATTTTGTTCCCAACCCCAACCGCTTTGCGTAGTGGTACACAACGGATAAAGAGTGCCATACCAGTTACATTGGCTGCCGGTAGCGGCACTGGAACTGCTGGATGCCGGCGCACTGGATGAATTAGCGCTTGAACTGCTGGCAGTCGCACTGTCCACTTCCAGGAATGCATCAGCGTATACAGAAGGCGTTTCTGCATAGACGCGGTTGCTCGTAGCATTTTGCTGCGGTACCACATCACCACCGCTATTCAACACACCCACTTGCACATCGTCACTTGCCTGATTCACAGCTTGCGCCAATGCATAAGGCCAAGCGTTGGCTGCTGCGGTAGCAGAGGTAATCACCAGAGGTGAGTCCGGCAAGTAAACGTCGGTACCATCTTCACGCACCAGACGTAAACTGACTTCATCACCAGCTACCAAGGTTCTGGAAGTCGCCGTCAAGGCACCGAGATCTTCCCAACTCGCACCGGCAACAGGTACGTGGGTAAAGGTGAATGAATCGTTACTGGTTGTACTGCCGCTGGTGACCAGCAAGCGGACGGTAACTTCACTTTGCGCTTGCGGAGCGGCCAGCGACAAGGTGGTAGTAGCCGCAGTAGTGCTGCTCAAGCTGTACAGCGACGGATTGGCTGCGTCAATACTCCACTGATAGGACAAATTGCTGCCTGTTGAACCTGCGGCACTCAATGAAATAGTACCTTCACCGGCAAAGGTTGAGTTAGACGGCGTTGCACTGATATCCGCAACCACTGGGTTGGTATTACCACCGCCATAAGACACGTCAATACAACCGTGGAAACGTTCATAGGTCCACTGATTGCGACCCCACTCACCATAAATTACGTGACGACCGGAGCGCGCGGGGATGTTACAACGGGTGTGGAACAAGGCGGCACCTTTATCCGGCGTAACATTTGGATTGCCGTTGGGATTGGCATCGTTGTAGGGGAGATCACAGAAAGGTTCTTCTTCGAAATCATCCCAGGTAAGTGCGCGGCCGATCTGGTATTGGAAACCAGGTTTGGTAATCCAATAACTGAACACTTCAGTATCGTCAAAGTGAGGCCCCCAGGAAATATCCCAGGTGATAGTCAGTGGGCCGGCAGATACAGGTTGCGTTGGCCAATCGATTGGGTTGTCCCAGGGAGTGGCGCCGCCTTGCCAGGTTTCACTGTCAAAGCCGCACACGTTATTTGAGCGTCCGCCTTTGCGGCCAATATCGTGAGTTAACACACTCATGAATTGATAACCGCCGTTGGAATCATTGGCAAATGCTTGCGCACACGCACTACCGGCGGGAGCCTGGTCCGGTTTTGTGATAGCACCACATAACCAGTTACGCGAGGCCGGTTCTGACATCAAACCGTGGCCGAGGGCCGTGCCGGACAGCACGAGAGACAAGAGCCCGAGTGTTATTTTTTTAT
>CAMPIG010000591.1 GCA_946886255.1 uncultured Cellvibrio sp.
CGTTACAGGAGTACCAACTACCCTATATCTTTTCGACTCTGAAGGATTTTCCCGTTGAAGAAAGTCTTAAGGTAAAAGATGAATACATTCGAAAGTACTATTTTCGATGCTGGTTTGACGCCAGCGTCCGTCAGTATGACGATCTTTGGATACACCGAGCGGAACCGCCCATGTTCTACAGGGCCTGGTTTATCCAACCAAAGCGCGCAAAACCAAAGGTGGATGATATCGCTGGCTTTTACTCTATGGAAATGTCAGGTGAGTTTCTGGATGATCTCAAAGAACCATCACCTTATGTCATAGCAAATATTCAGACATGGTTGGATCAGCGTTACGCAAATATTCGTGAATGAACATCCGAATGTTCGCAAGCTCCGAATGCACATTAAAATTGCACTCGGAGAACGTATAGACTAAATCAGGGTCACGCAAAGATAAGCTATCTACAAGCTGTAACACATATTCGTCACGACCGGAATTAAACTTATCCATGCGAAAGTCGTTTAGCGACTTACAATATTGAGCATCTTCGATCAACCAGAAACGCAATCCAAGTCCACGCTCAAGCATAGCGGTGTCAACATCAAAAATGAGTTCTGATGGTTGGGACAGTATGTCATCTCGAATATTCATTTCTTGCTGCAGCATCTCGGATATCGAGCCTTCAAAATCATCGCGACTCCACGGTACTGGCAGCAAGCTGAAGAGACACGCTGTTCCGGAATTATCGACCGGCATCATATGGCTTGAGATAACAAGTATTTTTCTTCGCGTCATTTAAAACCTTTCTTCTCATCTATCCAATCTATGCGAGCCTGGTACATATCGTTTTCAGGATGGTCTTTCCCCAGACCTGATTCTCATGCGGCAAGTTTTCACATCAAAGTGATTTCATGTTCAGACGTAGAAGCCAGCTCTCTAAAAAAAGAAAGCGCATCTACAATGCCTGGCAGAACCATGTCGAATTGACAGTCGTCAGTGATCTCCGGCAATGCGATCTCCTTTGACGACATTCCAATGGTAATAGCGAAGACTGCATGCCCATCAGATGAAAAGCCGTCGAACGTTAGAAATGTCGCACCACGAATGTAAGCATTCAGTCGCCACGTAGGTGATTCTCCTAACTTGCGTTTAGCAAACTGAATGAAAGCCCCGGTCCATTCGCGACATTTTGAATGGGTTGTAAATTCTCCGTCCCCACTAGTAAACAGTGTTATTTCTTCAGCGCCAACAGGTAGATTACTCATAGCGTTCATCCCGATATCTTCGACTTCTCAATTATTTCTAAACCTTCACGCACGAAATTGAGTACGGGCAGAGTGACGGTGCTTGTGGATGCTGAGGTGGCGCAGAGCAGGATAAATACCAGTTACTGCCATTGCGGCTCGCCGACCCCTGGTAGGTTGTCGCCGCGACACTGCATTCGTTCACCGAGAAACCTGAGGGAACGCCGGTAAATGCACCTGTGGGATGCATGAAAGTATTTGCATAGGTATCGCCGGCGATGGGTCCTGTCGTTGTCGACACCGGCGTTTCATTACAGGCAACGGTGTAGGCACATAAACCGCGCGCGTGAAATAAGTTAAGCCCTATTTATAAAATGTTATGGACTTTCTTTCCTGGGATCTCTCTGGATGATTTGTTTTAGCTTGATGCTTTACAGATCAAGAGCGGGAGAATATTGAAAAAGATAAGTCATCCTGAGTACGTGGTTAACGTAACCCCAGTGTAACCCCGGGAAAAGAACTTATGAATGGAAATTAAAGTGTATTGGCGGGAGCCGGGGTGGGGTTACGTATGGATAAACCCCGATGGCGACCAAGCAATTTCTTAAGATGTTCTTGTCCTCATAGATTGACCGTTTTTTGACACGATAGATTGGCCGTTATGTAAGCGAATTGAATTATTGTTGCCTCAAGACCCGCTAACGTTATTGCCTGATCTTAAGGCAATAACTATATGATTTTTATATAAAAATTAAGGTTTTCGGGTGGAATTATATACCCATTGAATGGCGGTTGCTTTAGCAAAAGCCTTAAAACGTCCATCTGATTTCCCTTTTCTGTAGTTTCATTTCTTTTTAATCAGATCTTTTGGAAAAAATCATATTTTTCAGGCTGTAGGGGACATTAAACTTGCTTCTTACTATGAGGGTGCATCAGAATATTCTTGCGGGGCGACTGACCAGATGAGATTGAGCGCTCCCTAGCCTGTTACCCTAACGGGTAGCCGCGCAAGGCGACTCTAAGCTTCGGCTAGTGGTGTCTGGATATTTTTAAGAAAACCAAAAAGGCTCCTTCGGGGGCCTTTTTGTTTATGATGGTTGGCCGGAGCCGCCTGCGGGACTACGCTCCAAACCAGGCGGGCGACCATCTTTCGGATAGGCTTCAATCCTAATTGACTGAAGACCCAATTTAAATAGAAAACAACTTCATTCGTATTTACTTTAGCTGATCAGCCGAAGAATAAATAGGCCACTACCACTGAAAGGCAATTTGAGCTGTTGTCAATGTGTTGGTTAGTAAGTATAC
>CAMPIG010000592.1 GCA_946886255.1 uncultured Cellvibrio sp.
CTGTTGCACAAAAACTGCAATCCAGCGAGCAGCCAACCTGGGATGAAACACATAACGTGCCACGGTCCCCTTCGGGGATATAAACGGTTTCGATAACATTTCCACCACTGACGCGAATGAGGAATTTGCGCGTGCCGTCAGCGGAATCCAGTTGTTTCACAACTTCTGGCAAGCGAATCTCTGCCACTTCCTGCAATTTGCGACGCAATTCTTTGCTGACGTTGGTCATGTCTTCGAAATTGTCGGCGCCTAACTGGTGAATCCATTTCATCACCTGTACTGCGCGAAAACGTTTTTCACCCAGGCTCTCAAAAAAAGCCACCAATTTGGCCTCGGGCAGCCCCAACAGGTTGACCTTGGCGGTTGACACAGCCGACTCCACGGCGACAGCGCTGTCGGGCGCGATATTGTCGGGAAGAATGTCTGGCGAAGTGACCATGATGCTACCTGTGAGGCTGTTTACGATTGGATAAGCTTAGCGTGCGAAGATTTCAACATTGCTGAAGAAATAGGCAATCTCGCGCGCCGCGGATGTAGGGGAGTCAGAGCCATGGACGGCATTGGTATCAATGGCAGTGGCGAAATCAGCACGGATGGTGCCGGGCGCTGCTTTCTGCGGATCTGTGGCCCCCATCAGCTCACGATTCAAGGCAATCGCATTCTCGCCTGACAATACCTGGACACACACAGGACCGGACGTCATGAAGTTAACCAGACCTTCAAAAAAAGGACGTCCTTTGTGCTCAGCATAAAAGCCCTCAGCTTCTTCACGGCTCAGATGCAGCATCTTCAATGCCACAATTTTGAGACCAGCTTTTTCAAAACGCGCGAAGATTTCGCCAATATGATTCTTGCCCACGGCATCCGGTTTAACGATGGACAACGTCTGTTCTACAGCCATGCGAGACTCCAATCCTGTTTAACAATTAACTTTGGCCATCGCGCAATCCGGCGATAGGCCCCGGGGAAATAGAAAAATCGGCGAATTATACGCGGATCGGGGGACTTTTTATACGGGAAAACCCGGTGAAATCGGGATTGTCGCGATTGTGTGAAAAGCCGCAAGCATGAGCCCCACAGCAGTAGCAAACACCTGTCAACAGGCGGCGGCTGTGTCCTGGATACGCTTCACCATCGCGCGCAACCCGTTACCACGGGTTGCGCTGAGATGTTGTAGTAGGTTCAGGGCATTGAAATAGGCTTCGATGTCAAACGCGAGGATCTCGCCCGATGTTTTGCCGTTATAGGCTGCCAGCACGACACCCAACAAGCCCTTGACGATAAACGCATCGCTGTCCGCTGCAAAAAACAAACGGTCCTCGCGCAACTCGCTGATCAGCCAGACCTGGCTCTGACAGCCGCGCACCAGATTAACTTCGGTCCGATGCTCCTCCGCCAGGGGGGGTAGCTCCTTACCTAAATCAATAATGTATTTATAACGATCTTCCCAAGAGTCAAAGAAACCGAGGGTATCGATAATGTCATCGGCGCTGATATCAATGCCAAACTGCGTCATGAAAGAAAATCCAATGAGGTAAATTCCACCGCCAAGCAGGAAGTTAAAAGGAAGCTGTTAACCCCTTCCGGGCTAAAAAAACATCCCCGTTTCAAGCTGAGCCTCTTCGCTCATCATGTCGCGCCGCCAGGGCGGATCGAAAACCAGATCGACTTTTACCGAAGCGACATTAGGGACTTTGCGGACGCGGTATTCCACATCACCCACCAACACGGGCCCCATGCCACAGGCGGGCGCCGTCAGTGTCATGCGGATATTGACCCGCCTGGCTTGCTGATCAATATCAACACCGTAGATAAGCCCGAGATTAACCAGATCCACAGGGATCTCAGGATCATAAACGGTGCCCAAAGCGTACCAGACCTGCTCTTCATGAATACGATCGTCGACTGGTGGCGGAAAATTGAGGGTTTCGGCAGGTAAACCCAACGCTGCCGCATCACTGCCATCTACCCGTACCATCTGACCGTGATAGGTCAGAGTATAATTGCCACCCAATGATTGGGTGATCGTGACAAAGGTGTCTTTAGGGATTGTAATAGGCGTACCGTCCGGCACCCGACGCGCGGGACAATCTTCCTGGGTGACAACGACACGTCTTTCTGTAGCTACCATAATTCAAAGACTCGTAATTCAAAGACCCGTAACTCAAAGACCCGTCACATCAATTCACGTTAAAACTTTCGCCACAACCGCAGTAATCCCTGGCATTGGGGTTGAGGAATTTCAGTTGGCGATTCACGCCCTCGGTAACAAAATCAATCTGTGTACCGCTGACCACCGCCAAACTGTCTTTATCGACCAGCAGTTCCACGCCCTCAGCCAACGCATAATGCAGGTCATCCGCCTGCCCTTCGGGCACCAGATCGACGACATACATAAACCCGGTACAACCACTTTGTTTGACACTCAGGCGAACTGCCCGCGCCTCTTTGTGACCGACCAATTGACGCTTAAAGTGCTCCACCGCCGTTGGGGTGACCGACACGGCCTGTTGCACGGGATCGAAGG
>CAMPIG010000593.1 GCA_946886255.1 uncultured Cellvibrio sp.
TTACTCTGGCGAAATTTATGAACCACGTGATGATCAGTGGTAAAAAATCTATTGCTGAGCGTATCGTTTACGGTGCAATGGATGTGGTAAAGGCGAAGTTGAACCGAGATCCTTTGGAAGTGTTTTCAGAAGCATTGGAAAACATCGCGCCTTTGGTTGAGGTTAAGTCCCGCCGTGTGGGTGGTGCTACCTATCAGGTGCCTGTGGAGGTTCGTGCTTCTCGCCGCACCGCGCTGGCAATGCGCTGGTTGGTAGATTACTCACGTAATCGCGGTGAAAAGTCCATGCCCCAACGTTTGGCGGGGGAATTGATGGATGCGGCTCAAGGCAAGGGCGCTGCGGTCAAGAAGCGTGAAGATGTGCATCGTATGGCTGAAGCCAACAAGGCCTTCTCTCACTACCGCTTCTAATTCCGGGTCTGGAGTTAGAAAAGGCAGCTTCGCAGCTGCCTTTTATCTTTTAAAGAATTTGCAATTCGGGAGGCTACATCGTGGCACGTAAAACTCCTATCGCACGCTATCGTAACATTGGTATCTGTGCCCACGTTGACGCAGGTAAAACAACAACTACTGAACGTGTGCTTTTTTATACCGGTTTGTCGCACAAGATTGGTGAGGTACACGATGGTGCTGCAACTACCGACTGGATGGTGCAGGAGCAGGAGCGTGGTATCACGATCACTTCTGCTGCGGTAACCACATTCTGGAAAGGTATGGCGGCTCAGTTCGATGAGCACCGTATTAATGTTATCGATACTCCCGGGCACGTAGATTTCACCATTGAGGTGGAGCGTTCATTGCGTGTACTGGATGGTGCGGTGGTGGTGTTGTGTGGTTCTTCAGGTGTTCAACCTCAAACAGAAACCGTATGGCGTCAAGCTAATAAATATGAAGTGCCGCGAATTGTGTTCGTCAACAAGATGGACCGGACCGGCGCTAACTACCTGCGTGTTGTAGAGCAGTTGAAAACTCGTTTGGGTGCTATTCCTGTTCCTTTGCAGATGACTATTGGCTCAGAAGATCAGTTCAAGGGTGTTGTGGATCTGGTCAAGATGCAGGCGGTTATCTGGAATGAAGCTGACCAGGGGATGACCTTCGAATATACCGCTATTCCTGCTGATCTTCAGGAAGTCTGTGATAAATTGCGTGAGCAATTAATTGAGGCGGCTGCGGAATCATCTGAAGATTTGATGAATAAATATTTGGATGGGGAAGAGCTGACAGAGCTTGAGATCAAGGCGGGCATTCGAGCGCGCACCCTGGCAAATGAAATCATTCCGGTCATCGGTGGTTCTGCCTTTAAAAATAAAGGCGTTCAAGCGATGCTGGATGCTGTTATTGAATACTTGCCGGCACCAACTGAAGTTAAAGCTATTGAAGGTGTGTTGGAAGATGGTGAAACGGTTGCTGTTCGTGAGGCAAGCGATGATCAGCCTTTCTCCGCATTGGCTTTCAAAATTGCCACAGACCCTTTTGTTGGTACCTTGACTTTTTTCCGCGTTTACTCCGGTAAATTGAATTCGGGTGACACGATTTACAACCCTGTTAAGGGTAAGAAAGAGCGCGTTGGTCGGATGGTGCAGATGCATGCAAACCAGCGTAACGAAATTAAGGAAGTGTTGGCGGGTGATATTGCTGCCGGTATCGGCTTTAAAGACGTAACCACCGGGGACACACTGTGCGATATGGAAAATATTATTACGCTTGAGCGTATGGATTTCCCTGAGCCGGTAATTCATGTGGCGGTGGAGCCAAAGACCAAGGCTGATCAAGAAAAGATGGGTATTGCGCTGAGCAAGTTGGCTCAGGAAGATCCATCTTTCC
The DNA here is from genome assembly GCA_946886255.1 of uncultured Cellvibrio sp. The sequence goes on from CAMPIG010000593.1 coordinate 1,824, forward strand.
GTGTGAAAACCGATGAAGAGACGGGTCAAACTATTATCGGCGGTATGGGTGAGTTGCACCTTGATATTATTGTCGATCGTATGCGTCGCGAATTCAATGTAGAGGCTAACATTGGCAAGCCGCAGGTTGCTTATCGCGAAGCTATTCGTAACAAATGCGAAATTGAAGGCAGGTTTGTGCGGCAGTCAGGTGGGCGGGGCCAGTACGGACATTGCTGGATTCGTTTCGAGCCGGGTGCTGATGCCAATGCTGAAGGTCTTGAGTTTGTTAACGAAGTTGTTGGTGGTGTGGTTCCGAAGGAATATATCCCCGCAATTCAAAAAGGTATTGCTGAGCAAATGCAAAACGGTGTTCTGGCCGGTTATCCATTGCTTGGCTTGAAGGCGTCTGTGTTCGATGGTTCTTACCATGATGTTGACTCCTCGGAAATGGCCTTTAAAATCGCTGCCTCCATGGCTACCAAGAAGCTTGCGCAGCAGGGTGGTGCGGTGCTTCTTGAGCCGGTTATGAAGGTAGAGGTTGTGACTCCCGAAGAAAATATGGGTGATGTGGTTGGTGATTTGAATCGCCGCCGCGGCATTATTCTGGGGATGGATGAAGGTCCGATGGGCAAGATTGTCAACGCTGAGGTTCCGCTGGCTGAGATGTTTGGGTACGCAACTTCCTTGCGTTCTGCAACTCAGGGGCGTGCAACTT
>CAMPIG010000594.1 GCA_946886255.1 uncultured Cellvibrio sp.
ATCCTGTCGAGCGAGTCGGTTGCGCGGCAGAAGCCGCAGCTGAGCCTGTTCGGGTGAGTTGTGAGTCTCTACCTTTATGACGGCAGTTTCGATGGTTTGCTGACGGCGATCTTTGAATGCTTTGCTGATCGTTGCCAACCAACAGATATCGTCAACCACGACACTTATCAAGCCTCACTGCTTGAAGACCTGCGTCCTGTTCAGACGGATATCGCCAAAGCCGAACGGGTTATCAAAGGTATAGACGCACGTTCTGATGGCAAGGGTGGAGAACTGGTTTATCAATTATTCCTGTCCGAACTGGCGGGGATAGAGCAGCGTATTTATCGTCTGGTGCAGTTACTCGTTCGTCAGAACGATCCCAATATCCTTGAAAACTTCGCCAACCCGGACGTGCTTTACAGCGCGCAGATCAAAAAGATGATTAGCCGCGAAGTTCATCGGATGCACGCCTTTGTGCGTTTTCAAAAAGCCGATAACGATATTTACTACGCGGTTGTCAGCCCTGACTTTAATGTGCTTCCGTTAATCGGTGACCATTTTCAACGACGCTATGCGGACCAACCTTGGGTTATCTTTGATACGCGTCGGCATTATGGACTGCACTATAATTTAACTCACTTATCTTTCATTGATGCGAATTCCGATATCCTTTCCTTCACCACAACTACCGCCACCGTTAATGCTCCCCTTGAGGGGCTAGAGGACCAATACCAACAGTTGTGGAAGCAGTACTTCAAGTCGGTCACCATTCAGGAACGGCGCAATATAAAATTACATCTGCGCCATATGCCGAGACGGTATTGGAAGTATTTAATTGAGAAGCAGGTGGGGAAAAAATAGCTTCGTTCTGCTGGTGTAGCATTAAAAAACAATTAAAATGCTTTTTTTTGCTTCCTAATATAATGAGCGGCTGGCTGTAGTCAGCGTACTTTTTCGCTATACTTATGTTTTCGCGTTTTCTGATATCTTCACTATACCCACAAAAATCCACAAAAAGCGTCACAAAAATTATGCTTTTTTACTCGCCGGTAAGGACATTGGGCGAGCCTCCTGAAAAACTCTCAGATCAGGTATCAGGGTTATCAACACTCTGACGCCAACAAAAGTGTTTCCACTTCAATTTATAAACGTGAGTCTTTCGGCGCTATGTCAGCGTTGACGAACTTATTCAATTATCACGGCTTGTATCAGCCATAGGGACGATGGCGTTGGGTGTTCCTTGGCTACACCAGGTCCGGTTCATGGAGGAAAGATCATGGCCGCAAAAATTTTAATGGTTCTCGATAAAGATTTTAAGTTTCAAACCTCACCAACCAAATTCAGCTACAACGTGTTAGTCGATACGCTGGTCAGCGCAGGGATGCAATTAACCAAAGCGCACCGACAAACTGATCCCGACGCTGATATCGAAAATTTCCGTTTTGACGGGGCGGAAGATTTGTCGAGCTATGATGTGCTTTGGCTGATCGGCGATGCTGGGCGTAATACGGGCGAACCGGACACTATCCCTAAATTAGATGACACCGAAATTCTCGCCGTGAGCCAATTTATGAATGCGGGCGGTGGCGTGTTTGCCACAGGTGACCATGATAGTATCGGTGCGCATATGTGCGGTTGGTTGCCACGCGTGCGGGTGATGCGTAAATGGTTTGCGGCGGATGACAATCATCTCGATATTCCCCCTGATTTTACAGTACGCAATTGGCCACCCTTGGGGCCAGGTCGTGCCGATACGATTCAGCCGGGTGCATTTGGGGTTAACGGCACTTTTTTTGAAAACCAATCTGATTCCACGCCGCAGGAAATTACACCCTCGACCAGTCCGGCGCACCCTATCTTGCGACGCGGTGACACGGACATCACGGTGTATCCGGATCATATGCATGAAGGTGATGCTATCAGCGCCTGGCCGGGTTTTGATTGGAATCAGACGTTAACGTTCAGTGGAACATCGGTAGTGGAGTTTCCGACAGAGGATGGCCACCAAGAGCGCCCGGAAGTGATTGCAACGGGTGAGGGGCTCAGTCATGCAACACCTGGTGGCGCGGGTGGCTTCACGGAAACCACACCCTCGGAAGCAAAAACCATCGGCATTCTCAGTGCCTATAACGGTTTTAATGTAGGTGTTGGCCGGGTAGTTACCGGCTCTACTTTCCATCATTACGTTGACCTGAATCTTACTGGTGATCCACGTGTGAATACGCCGGCAGAGATTGCCAACGTCGGTGAAGACGCGCAAGAAGGGCAGGGTTTTGCGGCACCGGGTGCGGAGCAAACGTTTAACGATATCAAAACAGTTTTTATTAATATCGCAAATTGGCTGGCGCGCCCGCAACGCATGATTCGGTTGATTCTGGATCGCAGTACCTTTGGTCAGGATGAAGTGCAGGCGTCGTTGATGGCTAGCCCGTCTGGCGTATTCGAGCCAGCAATTTTTGTTACCGTTGACGGTTATCGACCAAGTGATTTTCCAGGTGGTGGAATTACCACCTTATCAC